>DASYXP010000009.1:0-2673 GCA_035934835.1 Gemmatimonadales bacterium
AGCCGGGCGACGACGACGCCGTGCTGCACCAGCGTGGTGCTCTGCGTGGGGCTCCCTTCGGCGTCCCACAAGCCGGCGCCGCGGAGGCCGCCGCCGCGGCCGTCATCGCCGACCGAGATGAGCGCGCTCCCGATCCGGTCGCCCACCCGGAACCCTGGCCGGTCGCCGGCCCCCTCCAGCCCGTGGCCGACCGCGGCGTGGAGGAGCGCGCCCGCGGCGTCCGGGCCGAGCACCACGGGGAGGATCCCGGGCCGGATGCGGCGGGCGCCGAGGCGCCCGATCGCGCGCTCGGCCAGGGCGCGGATCTCGCCGGAGAGGTCGCCGAGACCGGCCCAGCCCCCGCGCGCCGCCCACGACCGGACCGCCCGTTCCACCAGGCCCTCGTCGCGGGCCACCGTCACCGCCGCGACGGCCGCGTCGGCGCGGAGGTCGCGCACCAGGGTGCCGTCGGAGTTCCCGACCCACATCTCGGTCACGTCATCGCGCGCAGCGAGGTAGGTCTCGCCCACGCGCCGGTCGGTGGCGAGGAGGCCGGCGTTGAGCGCCTCGGCGAGCGCCCGCTTGTCGGCCAGGGCCATCGCGCGGGGGTCGTCGTCGAGCGCGGCGGGGCCGTCGGATCGGGCCGACGGGAGCGGCGCCAGCACCGGCGAGCGCTCGGCCGGCACCGCGAGCGACAGTTCGTACGCGCGGGCCACCGCGGCGTCGATCCGGTCGAGGTCGGTGGTGCTCACCATGCCCCAGCCGCGGCCCCGCGCAAAGCAGCGCACGAAGGCCCCCTGGTCGACGCCCTGGGTGGCCATCTCCAGCCGCCGGCCGCGAAAGGCGACCGTCGTGGTCCACGTGCGCTCGACGCGGATCTCGGTGAACTCGGCGCGTGACGCGCGGAGCGCGTCGGTGATCTCGGGGAACACGGAAGGATCGGGGATCAGTGCACGGGGATCAGCGCCCGGGGCTCCGCGGATGCGGCCGGGCGGTGCGGTTCACTGCTGCAGGCGCTTGGCGTAGTCTGGGCGGATGACCAGCTCGCCGCCCTCGATGATCTCGCGGTCCCACGGGAGGATGATGAAACTCTCGGTGCTGAAGGCGTGGTAGTCCGGGGTGTAGGCGCCGGTGCGGAACGAGACCGCGGTGCGGACCTCCTTCGGGCGGAGCGCCTTGACCTCCTCGAGCGCGAGCTTGAGCGTGCTGCCGGTGTCGCAGGTCTCGTCGACCAGGAGGATCCGGCGTCCCTTGACCGTGGCGGGGGGCCCGCTCACGAGCACCGGCGCGGTGTCGGCGCCCCGGCGGGTGACGGCCATCGAGGAAAATTCCCGCTGGAGGATCGACGCCACGACCACGCCCGGGATCACCCCGGCCTTGGCGATGCCGAGCACTACCTCGGGGTCGAAGTCTCCGGCCACCTTGAGCGCGAGGGCGCGGCAGATCTCGCCGAAGAACGGCCAGTCGACCTCGAGCACTCCGCGCGGTCCTGGGGGTTCGGTGCGGCGCATCGGCACTCCGGAAGGGTGGACAGGGGAACGTATCCCCCCGCCGGGAACGCGGCAACCGCGTTGCCGCTGGCCGGGACGCGGGGTATGTTTCGCCACATCCGCCCGCGCGATGACCCCGACGCGAGGACGCGCCGCCCTCCTATGGATTTCCTGCGCCGTCTCTTCGGCCGCGACCCCGCCGACACCCCCCGACCGCAGCGCCTCGACTACCTGAACGAGGCGCTCGCGCTCGAGCGTCAGGGGGACTATGAAGCGGCCCTGACGTCGTACCGGCTGGCGCTGCGGGACCACCCCACCGACACGCGGATCCTCCAGAACATGGCCATCGCGTTCACCAAGACCGACCGGCCGGAGGAAGCACTGCGGCACTACCGGCGGGCGCTGGACGTCGACCCCTCGCTCACCGGCGCGCACTACGGGATCGGATTCCTCCTGCTCAAGCGGGGCGATGCGTCGGGCGCGGCGACGCACCTGCGGGAGTTCCTGGCGCGCCCCCCGCGCGGGGCGGACGCCGAGCGCTGGGTCAAGCACGCGGAGTCGACCCTGCGCGAGCTCGACGCGGCACCGGGGCACCCGTGATCCGGCCGCGGGCGTTCGCCGCCCTGGTGGCGGCCGGCACGGCCATCGCCGCTTGCAGCCACCTGAGCTCGGGTACCAGCCCCGTGGCCATCCAGCTCGTGCTCCACCAGCCGTACGAGCTCGAGGTGGGCGACACCGTCCAGCTCAGCGCGTACGCCCTCGACGAGGCCGGGGACAGCGTGGGCGCGCCGATCCTCTGGCGGTCCCCCGATACGACCGTGACGGTCGACTCCCTGACCGGCCGCGCCACGGCCGTCTATCCCGCCTCGACCGGCAGGATCCAGGCGCGGACCGGCTCGCTGGTGAGCGACATCGTGACGTTCAGCACGTATGACCGGTCCGACACGATCGTCGTCGTTTCCACGGCCGACACCACCACGATGCAGCCGACCGACTCGGTGTCCGGTGCGCTGGTGGCGAGCCTCCAGTCCTTCGCGCTCGGCGGCGGCAGCTTCAACCGGCGCCTGACGTACACCCTCTCGCTCCCCGCTGACTCGAGCGTGACCCTCGACGGGGGGCGCCTGGCGGTCACGGTGAGCACGCTGGCAGACGGCACCCCGGCGGCACCGGTGCACGTCCACAAGACCGCGGCGGTGGCGCCAGA
>DASYXP010000002.1:0-2704 GCA_035934835.1 Gemmatimonadales bacterium
GCCGCGCCGCCGAAGAGGAGCCACGCCGTCATCATGCCGCGGCCCCCAGGCCGGGGATCGGTGCCACGTCACGCGGCGCGGCGGGCACCGCCGCCGGCTTGGCGAACGCCATCTGCGCCGTGCCGATCGCGCGCTCGAGGAATCCGCCCTCACAGTAGCAGAAGTAGAACTCCCAGAGCCGGAGGAAGCGTTCGTCGAAGCCGAGCGCCAGGGCACGGGTCCGCTGCGCCTCGAGGTTCATCCGCCAGCGCCGCAGGGTCTCGGCGTAATGGTGCCCCATCTCGTCGACCCGGACGAGGGCAAGGTCGGTCGGTGCGGCGGCGGCGCGCAGCACCGCTCGGGAGGGGATGCAGCTCCCCGGAAAGATGTAGCGCTTGATGAAGTCGACCTCGCGCCGGGCGCCTTCGTAGCGCGCGTCGTCGATGGTGATCGCCTGGATCGCCGCGCGGCCGTGCGGCGCCAGGAGCTCGGCGCACTTGGCGAAGAACCCGCCGTAGTGCTCGTGCCCCACCGCCTCGATCATCTCGATCGAGGCCAGCTTGTCGTAGGTGCCCGTGAGGTCGCGGTAGTCCCGCCGGAGCACCTCGACCCGGTCGGCGAGCCCGGCCGCCGCCACCCGCGCCGTCGCGAGGCGGAACTGCTCATCGGAGATCGTGGTCGTCGTGACCCGACAGCCGCGGGTCGAGGCGGCGTGGATGGCAAAGCCGCCCCAGCCGGTGCCGATCTCGACCAGGTGGTCGGAGGCCTGGAGCTCGAGCAGGTCGGCGATCCGTTCGTACTTGGCGGTCGAGGCGTCGTGGAGCGATGCGCCCGGGCGCTCGAACAGCGCGCAGGAGTAGGTCAACGTGTCGTCGAGGAAGAGCCCGAAGAACTCGTTGCCGAGGTCGTAGTGCGCCAGGATGTTGCGGCGCGCGCCACGGCGGCTGTTGCGGTTGAGCGCGTGAAGGAGCCGGCGCACCGGCTGGACCAGCCGCGCAGCGCCGGTCTCGAGCCCGTCGAGCACGTCGCGCTCGCGGAGGAGGAGCCGCACGAGGCCGGTCAGGTCGTCGGTGGCCCACCACCCTTCCGCATACGCCTCGCCCGCGCCGACGGCGCCGCCCAATGCCACCGCGGAATGAAAGCGGGCGTCATGAACGTCGATGACGACCGGCTCCGCGGCGGGATCGCCCCACGACGTCACGACGCCGCCCTCCCGGAGCGTCAGGCGGCCGTGGCGGAGGCGGCCGAGCCGGGCAGCGAGCGCCCGCCTAGCGGACGACGACAGCGGGCCCATCGGGTCTCCCTGCGGCCGGATGCGGGTGGAATGGCGCGCCCTTGAGCTTGAGCCGGAGTGCCTGCCAGTAGATGCCGGCCACCACGGTGGCGGTCATCCACGGGTGGCTCGCGAGCGCGCCCGCGAGCGCCGGCCCGGTGACCGGCTCGCGCCGGAGGAGGAGCGTCGCGTCGAACACCGTTCGGCCGGCCTCGTGGTTCTCCATATGGACGGTGAGACGCTCCCCCGGCACGGAGAAGCGCCAGTCGTAGCCCTGGTCCATCGGCAGGAAGGGCGAGACGTGGAGCGCCTTGGCGAGCTTCAGGTGGTGCCGGGCCCCGCCCGGCGCCGCCGGGAGCACGTAGGCGTGGCGCTCGCCCCACGGGGTGTTGGTCACTTCGGCCACGATGGTCTCGACCGCGCCCGTCTGGTCGAAGCAGTAGTAGAAGCTCACCGGGTTCTGGATGTACCCGAAATAGCGGAGGTGCGTGAGCAGCCGGATCGCGCCGGTCGGGCGCCGTCCGGTGCGGAGGAACACCAGGTCGCGCACGGCGCGGTCGAGCGGGACGTCGCGGTCGCCCAGGTAGTCGGCGCGCCTGAACCACGCGGGCGCCGGTCGCCGCGCCGACCAGAGCCAGCGGCCATCGAACACCCCGGGCAGTTCCGCCAGGTCGAGGTACAGCATGAAGAGCCGGTACCGGAACTCGTGCGGCATCGGCGTCAGCCGGCGGTGGCGGATGGTGCCGCGATAGAGCCCGCTCTCCATCAGGCCACCGCCTCCATCGGCTCGGTCCTCACGGCGGCCTCGATCTCACGCGCTGCGGCGAGCCCGCTCACCACCCCGTCCTCGTGGAAGCCGTTCCCCCAGTACGCGCCACAGAAGTGGATCCGGTCGCGCCCGCTCACTTCCGGGCGGCGGGCCCGGGCCGCTTCGCCCTCCACGGTGGCGAGCGGATGGTGGTACCGCACCCGGCCCAGCACCCGCGACGGATCGATCACGTCGGCGCCGTTGAGTGTCACACAGAAGGTCTCGCTCGCGTCGAGCGACTGCAGGATGTTCATGTCGTAGGTGATCACCGCCGGGGCCTCGGCGTCGTGGCCCACCCGGTAGTTCCAGGCGCCCCAGGCCGCGCGCGCACGGGGGAGCACCGACACGTCGGTGTGGAGCACTGCGTCGTTCACCTGGTACGGCAGCGCGCCGAGGACCTCGCGCTCGAGCCGGCTGGCGTCGGCCAGGACTGCCAGCGCCTGGTCGCTGTGGCAGGCCAGCACCGCGCGGTCGAACCTCTCGCCGTCGACCTCGACGCCCGTCGCGGTGCGGATCACCCGACGCACGGGGTGGCCCAGCCGGATCCGGTCGCGGAAGGGAGCGGTGAGCGCCTCGACGTACCGCGCGGAGCCGCCGCGCACGACCCGCCACTGGGGCCGGTCGTCGACGGTCAGCATCCCATG
>DASYXP010000019.1:0-2996 GCA_035934835.1 Gemmatimonadales bacterium
GGCGACCTGGTCGGCGTGATCTCTGACAGCGACCTGATCCGCGCGCTCCTGGTCGGCGCCCGCTGACCCCGGACTGAGGCGAAGCTCCCCCACCCTTCAGGAAACCTTCACGAACGGGGCCCTACACTGGACGCGTGCCGAACGCGCTGGGGGGCCTCGCTCCGTTGTGGCTCTGGGCCACGCTCGCCGCCGGCGTCGCCCCGACCCCGGCGATCCGGATCAACCTGCCGGCCCACCGGCTCGAGCTCATCGACAGCGGCCGCGTCATCCACTCTTATGGAATAACGATCGGCGATACGACCTACCCGACACCGACCGGCCGGTTCTGGGTCCGGCGGATCGTCTGGGACCCGGCGTGGGTCCCGCCGGTCAAGGAACCGTGGGCCCGTGACCGCAAGCCGGAAGCCCCCGGTCCCGACAACCCGATGGGGCCCGTCAAGATCCCCCTCGGCGGCGGCTACTTCATTCACGGCACGCCCCGCTCCCTCAAGCGCGGGCGTGCACCCACCCACGGCTGCGTCCGGCTCCGCAGCCAGGACGCGATCGAGCTGGCCCGCTATCTCGAGGCGGCGGCCCGCGCCGACACCACGCCGGACGGCGTGGAGACCAGGGACAGCGCCGGCGAGCGGACCGTGCGCCTCCCGACGGTGGTGCGAGTGGAGATCCGGTACGACCTGCTGGAGCTCCGCCGGGGCCGCGTCGTCGCCAACCCCGACCCGTATCTCCGGCGCACCGCGGCGACCGACAGCGCCGGCGCGCGGCTCCTCGCAGCCGCCGGCTTCCCAGCCGACTCGGCGCTGGCGTTCGTCTCCCGACTCCTCGACTCCGCCCGGAAGCGCGCGGTCTCCGCGCCGCTCCGGCGCTAGGCACTCTTCCACAGGACGGTACCCATGCAACGCATACTGGTCCCCCTCGACGGCGGCCCCTTCGCGGAGCAGGCGCTCGCGGTGGCGGTATCCATCGCGCGGACGCACAAGGCCCGCCTCGACATCGTCGCCGTGCACGCCCCCCTCCCGCCAATGGCGCCCGAGGAGCCGCTCGAACGGGTCGAGGCCATCCACACTGCGATGCGCGCCCAGCTGGTGACGTACGCCGGCGACCTTGCCGCCCGGACCACCAAGGCGCACGGCATCAACGCCGTCGCCACCGTGCTCGACGGCGATCCCGCGACGGAACTCGAGCGCTTTGCCGCCGCCGGCAAGGTGGACCTGGTGGTGATGTGCACCCACGGCCGCGGCCCGGTGGCGCGCGCCTGGCTCGGCAGCGTGGCGGACCGGCTGCTCCGCTCGTTCGATGGCCGCATCCTGCTCCTGCGGCCCAACGGCGAGAAGAAGGTCGAGGCGATCTTCCGGGTCATCCTGGTGGCGCTCGACGGCGGCGCGCTGGCCGAGACCGCGATCCCCGCGGCCCGGGCGCTGCTGGCGCCGGGGGGAACGCTGGTGCTCGCCCGCGCCGTGGCACCCCCCGTCATCGCGCCGCTGGCCTTCGAGATGCCCATTCTCCCGCCGATGGTCACCGCCGGCGAGCTCCGCGATGCGGCCGAGAAGTACCTGGCGGCACAGCAGGCCCGGCTCGCCACCGCGGGCGTGACGGTGCGGACCGCGCTCGGCGAGTCGACGAATGTTGCCGAGTGGCTGGTGGACCGGGCCAAGATGGAAGGGGCGGGATCGATCGCGATCAGCACCCACGGACGCAAGGGGCTGGAGCGCCTGGTGCTCGGGAGCGTGGCCGACAAGGTGATCCGCTCCGCGGGCGTCCCGGTCCTGGCCTGGCACCCCGCGCCGCCGGTGCTGTAATAGATTTAGCGGCATGACACGCCACCATCCGACCGCGGTGGCCGCCCTCACGGCGGCCATCGTGTTGTTCCCGCCATCCGCCAGCGCGCAGGCCGACTCTGGCGCGCACACCCCCGCCGCGGCCGTGCCGTTCGCGTTCGCGGACTTCACCTGGCTCAACGGCAACAGTCGGCAGCGGACGTCGGTGCTCGACACCAAGTACTTCACCGGCGAGTTCCGCGCCGACGTGTCATACATCTATGACTTCAACCAGCCGGGCGATCATACGCTCGTCGGCTCCTCGGAGAGCGGCCGCACCGGCGAATTCCAGCTCCAGCAGCTCGGCATCGGCGGGGACTTGCACGCCGGCCACGCGCGGGGCCGGCTGATGACGCAGTTCGGGCTCTACTCCACCATGACGCCGCGCAACGACCCGAGCCCGACCCGCGGCCAGTGGGACCTGTCGAATTCGTACCGCTACATCTCGGAGGCGTACGGGGGGTACCACTGGGACAAGATGCACGGCATCAACCTCGACGCCGGCATCTTCATGTCGTATGTGGGGCTCTTCAGCTACTACAACTTCGACAACTGGGCCTACCAGCCATCCTACGTGTCGTCGAACACGCCGTGGTTCTTCAACGGCCTCCGACTGCAGTTCTTCCCGAGCGACAAGCTCAAGATCGAGCCGTGGATCATCAACGGCTGGCAGTCATATGGGATGTTCAACGACACGCCGGGGCTCGGCGCCCAGGTGCTCTGGCGCCCCACCGGGGCCCTCTCGATCCTCAGCAACAACTACTGGGGGCACGACTGGCTCGGCATCCCGGGTCGCACCCGGATCCACAGCGACAACAGCGTGCAGCTCAAGTACTACGAGCACCCGGAGCGCTTCGTCGACCGGATGGCGTTCTCCGTCACGGCCGACGCCGGGTGCGAGTACGGCGGCGGGGTGAGCTGCAGCGGCGGCCCCGCGGGACCGGCCCAGTACTTCCTCGGCGCGATGGCGTACGACCGGACCTGGCTGGACGATGACCACTATGGCGTGACCTTCGGCGGCGGCGCCATGACCAACCCGGGGCGGTACCTGGTGCTGCTCCCGCCGATCAACGGCGCCACCGCGGCATCGGGAACACCCTACTTCACCGAGAACCCCGGCGACCAGTTCACCGCCTGGGACGCGTCGGCGACGTTCGACTACATGCCCGACCAGTTCGTGAC
>DASYXP010000026.1:0-1515 GCA_035934835.1 Gemmatimonadales bacterium
AGGAGAAGGGGGCTCTGGTGATCATCAGAGTCTCCTTCTCCTTCTCCTTCTTACTTCTCCTTCTCCTTCTTACTTCTTACTTCTCCTCCTCCATCTCCGCCACCGTCCTGATGCGCGGCAGGAGTCCGGCGAATCGGCCGAGCAGGACGACGGTGAAGAAGAGGCCGAGCATCGCCTGGGCCACGGCGGCGAGGCGGAGGTAGCTCACCGGGACGATGTCGCCGTAGCCGACGGAGAGCTGGGTGATGGCGCTGAAGTAGATGACGTCGAGCGGGTGTTGGGCGCCGTGGAGGTCGGCGAGGGCCACCGCGTAGATGATGCCGAAGCAGAGGATCAGCTCGACGTAGTTGATGCCAGTGAGGACCAGTGTCCGCACCACCGACGCCACCCGCGGCTTGACCTCAGAGGTGAGGGCGTCGAAGACGTTCAAGTTGACCGTGACCTCGATGATGTTGAGGATGCGGAGGACCG
Organism: Gemmatimonadales bacterium; assembly: GCA_035934835.1. GTDB lineage: Bacteria > Gemmatimonadota > Gemmatimonadetes > Gemmatimonadales > GWC2-71-9 > CAMLHU01. Next base: position 472 of record DASYXP010000026.1, read on the forward strand.
GCATGGCCAGGAGCACCACCTGGAGCCATTCCGGCGCCTCGAAGATCGCGAAGAAGATGCTGAGCTCGAGGGCCACCGAGGCGAGGACGAAGACGTCCACCCGCCAGGCGCGGCGGCGGGTGGCGGACTCCGGGTCGGCGGTGAAGTGCTCCCCCATCTGGTGGGAGAGCCGGTCGCCGACGAAAGATTGGGGCGGCAGGCGCTTCAGGCCACGGAAGAGGCGGAGCACCGCCGGGGCGATGATCCCGTAGGGGCGTTCGGGCATGGGGGAAGATAAGCGAAGGAAAGCGGAGGAAGGCAAAGGAAAGCGGTGGAAGGCGGGAGAAAAGGGCCAGGTGGAAAGAGGTGGGCGGCAAGAGGGGTGGCGCCGGACGAACGGAGCGTCATCCCGGTCCACCCCTCCTTTCGCGCCTTCTCGCTCTTCCCCCCGCCTTCCCCCGGCTTTCCCCCGCTTTCCCCCGCTTTCCTACGCTTTCCAGCGCTTTCCCCCGCATTCCTTCGCTCCCCTCACCTCGGCCCCGCGAACGTCGAATCCGGCACCGGCACGTCGACCTCGACCGACGTGAACCTGATCTTCTGAGGCCCGGAATCGATCGCCCGCGCGAACTCTATCCCGTGCTCCGGCCGGTAGTCGCGGAAGAGCGATACCACGTCGAAGTCCCGCCCGTTCCCGTGGATGATCCCCTCCCACTTGAGCTGCAGCCAGGTGTCGGCGTCGAACCAGGCGTAGCGCACCGAACTGTCGCGCCCGGTGACCCGGAGCTTCCACGCCGGGCGCCCCTCCGCGGAATCCTTCCCCACGAGCTCGATCCGGTTCCCCTTGGCGGCGGCGTCGACGAACGGGCCGTCCATGTCGGTGCTGCCCGCCATGTTCTGCAGTTCGGCCGGGGTGAGCTGGCGGGTCACCGTGTCGCCGGGCGCCCGGATCCACCCGTGTACGCCATCGGTCCAGCGGACAAGCATCCCGTTGGGGGTCTGCACCTGCTCGCGTGACTTCCCGCCCCGTTCCATCGTGACGCGGAAGAGGCCGGGCGCCGCGGATCC
>DASYXP010000035.1:0-9730 GCA_035934835.1 Gemmatimonadales bacterium
AGGAGAAGGAGCAGGAGAAGGAACCTCTTCCCTCTTCCCTTTACCCCTTCTTCCCTCGCTCCTTCTCCTTCTCCTACGTCCTCCCCCTCACTCCCCCACCACCACCCGGTCCCGCCCTTCGCTCTTGGCACGGTAGAGTGCCCGGTCGGCGCGGGCCAGGAGCTGGTCGACCTCGAAGGGGCGCCCTTCCAGGCCGGCGGCCCCGATGCTCACGGTCACGTGCAGCGGCTCCGGCGCGAGTTCCCGCACCAGCGGCTCCGCGGCGATGGCGACCCGCATCCGGTCGGCGAGGAGTGCCGCGTCGCCCTCGGGGGTGTGGGGGAGCAGTACCACGAACTCCTCGCCGCCCCAGCGGAAGAGGAGGTCGTGTTCGCGGATGGTGCCCTGGATCCGGTTGGCCAGCTGGCGGAGCACCTGGTCGCCGAGCTCGTGGCCCCAGGTGTCGTTCAGCGCCTTGAAATGGTCGACGTCGATGAACAGGAGCGAGATCCCCTTGCCCAGGCGCTGGCTCCGCTCCGCCTCGCGCTGGAAGTGGGGCCCGAACGACCGCCGGTTGAGGGCGCCGGTGAGCGGGTCCCGCTGGCTCACGCCCCGTTCGCGTTCGCCGAGCCGGGCGAGCGCCGCCGCAAATGCCGTGGTGGTGGCAAAGGTGACGGCCACCAGGAGTCCGACGAAGAGCCCCATCTCCCGGAGCCGCGGCAGGAGAAGTTCGCCAGTGATCGTCCGCGCGTCAGTCGGGATGTCGAGCGAGAGCGTGACCCGCCACACCCCCTGGAACACCACCAGCACCAGCACCGCGATGAGGGCCGCCGAGAGCATCACGCTCCGGGTAAAGCTCACCGCAAAGCGGGGCGGGGTGTCGAAGTGACGGCCGATCCAGGCGCGGGCACGTGGCCCGACCCAGTGGAGGAGCGGCACGCCCACGAGCATCAGTTGGAGCACGTCCCCGATGACCCACCCCTCCCAGATGCGCTGGCTGGCGATGAGGTCGAGCTGGCGGGAGTCGATGTACAGGAGCCCCGCCAGCGACGACGCCGTCGAGGCCACGATCACGACGCCGAAGAAGGCGAACACGTGGCGCCAGCGCGGCAGGTCGGGCGGGAGGTCGAGGATCACGAACGATCCCCAGAGGATCATCACCTCGAGCGGCGTCGCGGTGGCAAAGAGGGCCGCCACCGGGACCGTCATCCCGGCGATGAGCCCGCTCACGAACGTCGCCGACCAGGCGGGGATGGCCCCCCAGACCGGGCCGAGCCAGAGCGCGAGGCACACCGTCAGGATGAGCGGCGGGTAGATCGAGACGCTGAATCCGACGCTCGCGATCGACACCGGGATCCCGCTCAGGTCGACGATCGCCTCGAACACGGCCAGGGCGATGGCGAGGACGACCGCGGCGCCCCAGACCTGCCGGACCCGGGCGAGCCCGGCGTGCCCCCGGGTGAACGCCAGGGAGAACGGCCACCAGGTGGGACCCGATGCCGGGAGGCCGGTGATATGCCTGCGGTAGGTCATGGCGCGGGGATGGGACTTGGCATGGGGACCGGCGGCCGGGATGGACAATCACGGTACGGCCGGCAGATTAGGGCCCGGTGGCTCGGCGGGGTGGGCAGCACAGGCCCCAAGATACCCCGCCGGCGCCATCCCGGGAGCCCCGCTTAACACCCCGGCCCCGGCGGCGTCCCAGCCTTCGCAGTCGCAGTCCGACGATCACCTCTCAGGAGACTCCATATGCGTGGCATCCGACAGATCGGCCTGGCGCTCATCCTGGGCGCCGGCATCAGTGCCGTGGCGGCGGCCCAGGCCACCCCGGCCCCGGCGGCTCCGCCGGCCCAGGCAGGGGACGTCCATCAGGACAACAAGGACATCCGGCACGACAAGCGCGACCTCCGGAAGGACCGGCACGACACCCGGAAGGACCGCCGGGACGTGGGCAAGGACCAGAAGGACATGCGCCAGGACCGCGCCGAGATGAAGCAGGACAAGGCCGAGGGGGCGTCCAAGGGCGAGATGAAGGAGGACCGGAAGGACATCCGCAAGGACGCCAAGGACGCCCGCGCCGACAGGAAGGACCTCCGGCAGGACAAGCAGGACAAGCGCGCCGAGCGGCGTGACCTCCACCGCGACCGGAAGGACCGTCGGGCCGACCGCCACCCGGGAAGCCCGCCGTCCGGCAGGAAGTGAGCCGGCCAGGATATCAGAGCGGGGCGCCGAAAGGCGCCCCGCTTCTTCTCCCATCGGGGGTTACATTCGGGTGACCCGACCTGCGAGGCGTGCGTGGGGCTGGACCCAGGACGAATGATCACGGCTTCCCTCCTCTGCGCCTGCCTTGCCATCGCCGCCCCGGCGACCGCCACGGCACAACAGGACACCTACACGCCCACCGGGATGATCCTTCTCGGCGTACACACGGCCTATGACCTGACGGGCAAGGCGCCCGGGGTCGGGATGCAGCTCCGGCTTCCGCTCACCGCCAAGCTCGACCTGGCGCCGAGCGGCGACCTGTACTTCAAGGACGGCGCAACGTACGGGCAGCTCCTCCTCGACCTGGTGGCGCCGTTCAAGGCCCAGGGCGCCGGCAACTACTTCGGCGTCGGCACGGCCATCGTGCGCAGCGGAGGGCACGGTGGCGTGCCCAACGACACCCATATCGGACCTGACGTGGTGTTCGGGGTGACCGCCATCCACCCGACCGGCACCCTGCTGGCGCGGCCGTTCTTCGAGGTCCGCTGGACCATCGTGACCGGTCCCAACCCGTTCACCGCAGTGGCAGGGCTCAACTTCCGCATCTTCTAGCGTCGCCGGCTTTCCGGGCATCGTCGGCCCGCCTATATTTCCGGGCTTCCAGCACCGGGGCCGTGGCGCCCCAACGCGACAACTGGGGAGTACGGACGATGAAGGCGACCGACATCCGCAAGGGGCACGTCATCATGTGGGAGGGGCAGCCCTGCCGGGTGATGGACTTCCAGCACCGCACGCCGGGGAACCTCCGCGCGTTCGTGCAGGTGCGCTTCCGCAACCTGATCAGCGGCAACACCTTCGACCAGCGCATCAATGCCAGCGACTTCGTCGATGAGGCGCGGCTCGAAACGAAGGAAATGCAGGTGCTCTACCAGGATGGCCAGGGCACCCACGTGATGGATGGCCAGACCTACGAGCAGTTCATGCTCGATGACGATGCCACCGGCGACCTCAAGCAGTGGCTCCAGCCCGAGGTCAAGATCCAGGCCGAGTGGCTCGACGGCCGGCCGATCGGCATCCGCCTGCCCAAGGTGATGGAACTCGAGGTGGTCGACACCACGCCGGTGATGAAGACCGCCACCAAGACCGCCAGCACCAAGCCCGCCAAGCTCTCCAACGGCGTCACCGTCCAGGTGCCGGAGTTCATCACCAACGGCGAAAAGGTCCGCATCGACCCGTCGACCGGGGAGTACCTCGACCGGGCGAAGTGAGGGTTGATCGAGGAGAAAGTGAAGAGTGAGAAGTGAAAAGGGGGTTCCGTTCATCAACGGAGCCCCTTTTCCCTTTTCCCTTTTCCCTTTTCCCTTTTCACTCTTCCCTCTTCACCTCGCTACTTGCTCGCCTCCGCCAGCAGCGCCACCTGGGTCTTGGCGCCCTGCAGCAGCTGGACCGCGCGGTCGAGCTGGGCGTCGTAGCGGACATCGCGGCGGAAGGTGAGCGAGTCGCCGCCGACGATCTGGGCCACACGGTCCTCGAGGAGCCGATCGGCCACGCGCTGGGCGGAGTCGAACTGGGCCCGGTCGACCTTGACGCCGGTACCGGTGAGCCGCGCAAAAAGCGAGTCGCGCCAGGCGGGCGTCACGGTGAAGGTGCCCTTGGCCCCGTCGGCGAACTCGCGCGAGAGCTGGTTGAGCGCCACCGCCACGGCAGCACCCTTCTGGGTCAGGTTCCGGGCAAAGGCCTTTTCGACCGTCGTGAGCGACTCGGGAAGCACCACGACGTCGGGCGTGATCCCGCCCCCGCCCTTGAGCGGCCGGCCGGCGTCGGTGTGATAGCTCGTAGTGTCCGGCGGCACGACCTTGAGCGACCCGTCCTTGGCCCGCGCCCGCTGGATGCTCCGCCCGCTCGGCGTGTACCACTTGCCGGTGGTGAACTTCATCGCCCACCCCTGGTCGAGCGGGAAGAGGCTCTGCACCAGTCCCTTGCCGAACGACCGCTCCCCCACCACCAGCGCGCGGTCGTGGTCCTGCAGCGAACCCGCCACGATCTCCGACGCCGAGGCGGTGTAGTCATCGACCAGGACGACCATCGGATCCTTGCCGGCCAAGGGCGTGCCACTGGCGGTCCCGACCTCGTCCGGCTGGGCCCGGTACCGCACCGTGACGACCTGCGACCCCGGTGGCAGGAAGAGCCCCCCGATCTTGATCGCCTGGTCGAGCGAGCCGCCGCCGTTGCCGCGCAGGTCCAGGATGAAGCTCCGGGCGCCCTGGCGCTTGAGCCGCTCCAGCGCGTCGGCCACCTCGCTGTCGGAGGTCTCGTTGAATCGCTGCAGCGGCACGTAGCCGATCTTCCTGTCGAGCATCACCGCAAAGGGCACGGCCGGCACGTGCACTTCGGCGCGGATGGCGTGGAGGTCGATCTCCTCCGGGCCGTAGCGGCGGATCGTCACCGTCACCGGGGTGCCGACCGCCCCGCGGATCTTCGACGTCGTCGAATCGAGGCCAAGTCCGGTCACCGCCACGCCGTCCACCTTGACGATGCGGTCGCCGGTCTGGAGGCCGGCCGTGGCGGCGGGCGTGTTCTGGAACACCCGCCCCACCAGGATCGAGTCCTTCTCCAGCTCCACACTCATCCCGAGGCCGGCATAGTGGTTGCCGATCGTCTCGCGCTGGAACGCCTGCAGCTGCTCCGGTGAATAGAGCTCGGCGTAGGCGTCGTCCATCTGGTCGATGAGCCCGCGGGCGGTCTTCTCGTATACGTTGGCCGCGGTGGCCGAGTCGATCGACTGGGAGGCGATCCGCTCCATCACCTGCTCCACCAGCCAGGGGCCGGCGGGGGAGCGATGGGCACGGACGTAGACCGCCGCGGAGGCCAACGGCGTCAGGACGAGGAGCGAAACGAGCCAGCGGCGGTTGGATGGCCGCATCAGTGACCTCAAGGAACGGGTGTGGCGCCGGATCCCCGGCGAAGCTCCTGAATAGTGCCCATACGGACGACGGAACGGGAGGGTTGCGGCACAGCGGGACGGCGGGACAGATTCTCCCCCTCCCTTCACCCTTGAGTGCCCGATGCCTGCCAAGAAGAAGCCCGCTGCCAAGAAGTCGTCACGGCGCCCCGCCAAGCGCGCCGCGCGTAAGGCCGCGGCCCCCAAGCGCACGCCCCGCAAGCAGCCCGAGTCGCTCCGGCTCACCGATATCGTGGTGAGCATCACGGTCAACGACCTGATGCGAAGCCGCGACTGGTACCGCGACCTGCTCGGGTTCACGGTGGCCGAAGAGTGGAAGTCGGAAGGACAGGTGCTGGGGATGCGACTCGTAGCCGGCCGCTCCACCATCATGCTCGGCCAGGACGACTTCAAGAAGGGGCGCGACCGTGTGAAAGGCGTGGGTTCGCGGCTCTATCTCATCACCACCCAGGATGTCGACGCGCTGGCCGACCGGGTGAAGGCTAGGGGCCAGGCGCTCGACTCCGGACCGCTGGACCAGGAGTGGGGTGCTCGTGAATTCGCCGTGACCGACCCCGATGGATTCAAGCTCACGATCGGGAAGTGGAAGAGCGGGAGCTGAAGCAGGCGGGGAAGAGGGAGAAGGGAAAAGGGAACAGGAAGAAGAGGACAGCCGCCGAATCGCTTTTCCTGTTCTCTCGTCTCGCTCCCCTCTTCCCTATTCCCTTTCCCCTCGTCTCTCTCCCCTCTCCTCTCTTCCCTCTTCCCTCTTCCCTTTTCCCTCTTCCCTCCCGACCCGCCTCCTACACGGTCAATCGCCTGACGAGCTGCACCTGCCCCGCGTGATACAGGTCGTGGGAGGCGATCCCGACGACGGTCTCCGCGACGGTGAAGCGGCTCTTGCCGGCCCGGCGCGTGAGCGCCGAGGGCTTGAGTGCGGCCACGACCGCGCGCAGCAGATCGTGCTCCCGCTTCAGGAGGGCGCGGTCGCGCTTCCATTCCGCCTCGTGCGGTACCGGCGGCAGCTCCGGGAAGTTGTGCCCTGCCCGCGGAAAGGCGAGCTCCGCATCTCCGGTGATCCGCTGGCGGGCGACGAACTTCCAGTACGCGCAATGCAGCACCAGCTCCCAGGCGTTGTGCCGGCCCGGCGCGGGGCGCCGGAGCGCGTGGTCGGCATCGAGCCCGCGCAAGGCGCCCCAAAGCGGGGTGCCGTGCCACGACCGGCCGGCGAAGGCCTGGTCGTAGACGGCGAGGAGGTCGGTGAGAGGAGGAGGAGGCATGGTCGTGGGTCGTGGGTCGTGGGTCGTGGGTCGTGCGGAAGATGCTCACGCTTGCAGGCTTGAGCCACTCGATTCTTGCGGTGCCCTTCACTATCCGCGAATGGCACGCCTTCTCGCCATTCACCCCACCAGCAGCCGCTTCCTATCCGGCCCGCCCGCATACCGGCTCGGCACCACGCCGAACTCCTTCCGGAACGCCCCGGCAAAGTGGCTGACGCTGTCGAATCCGGCCTGGTAGCACGACCGGGTGACGGGTTCGCCCTCCCGCAGCAACGCCGCCGCCCGGGCCAGCCGGACCTTGAGCAGGTAACGGTGCGGCGGAACGCCCACCAGCTCCCGGAAGATCCGCGCAAAGTGGTACATGCTGAGCCCCGCCTCACGCGCCAGGTCGGAGAGCGCATGCCGTTCACCCGACCTCGTGTCCAGCCGGTGGCGCACCGCATCCACCCGCTCGGCGTAGTGCCGGAGCTGCTGGGGACGGTATGAAGGCCCCGGGCGCGCCGGTGCGCGGGCCACTGCCGCCACCACTTCGCCCGCCAACGCCTCGCCAACGATCGGTTCACCCCCGTGCTCGTGCCAACGGAGCAGCCGATGGCGGAGGTAGTTGAGCCGGTTGGATGGCGCCGTCCCGATCGGCGCCTGGTCGAGCGGTACGTCCGCCGAGCGCAGCGCGTCTATGAGCGATTCATCGATGACCAGCGAGAGGCACACGTCGAGCGGCTCGTGATGGAAGTGCCGGCAGCGGTACACCATGCCGGGACGGTTCAGGAAAGCGCATCCCTCCGCGAGGCGCCAGCCGCGGGCCTGCGTGTGGACCTCGAATGCGTTCCGCTCCACCAGGCTCACCGCCCAATGCCCCCCGACCTCCTCCGCCGGATCGACGTGCTCGTGCTCCGCCGGATGATCGTGCCGGGAGAGGTAGAGCGTCGGTGTGCGGTGGAGCGCCACTTCGCGGTTCATGGGAGCCTGGAGCTGAGAGCTAAGAGGTGAGGGCTTGGGGCTTAGGGCTTAGCGCTGAGGGCTGAGGGCTGAGGGTTAGGGCTTAGTACCTGTACCTGCACCTACCTAGCACCTAGTACCTAGCACCTAGTACCTAGCACCTAGCACCTAGCGTCGATAGCTCACTCAAGATACCGAACATACCCCGAAAGAGCAACGGCGCCCCGATGGAGCGCCGCTGATTAAGACGTATCGGCCCCGCCGGGAGGTTCAGTGCCCGTCGAGCCGGCCGAGGAAGGCGAGGGTCCGTTCCCAGGCGAGGCGGGCGCACTCGGCGTTGTAGCGGGGCCTGGTGTCATTGAAGAAGGCGTGCTCGGCGTCGTAGAAGTGCGCCTCCACCTTGACCCCGGCACCTGTCAGCGAGGCGACGAGCGCCTTGGCCTGCGGAAGTGACGTGGAGTTGTCGTGCTCGGCAAAGTGGAACTGGACCGGCACCTTCACTCGGCCCGGTGCGATCGTGACCTTGGGGTGGACGCCGTAGAAGTCGATGGCCGCCGAGATCACCTCCGGGTACTCCTGCGCCCCGTAGAGCGCCAGCTGGCCGCCCATGCAGAAGCCGAGCACCGGCACTCGCTTGGAGCTGACGCCGGGATGGGAGAGAAGGTATTGCGCCGCGCCGCGGAGGTCCTTGCCGGCCTGGGAAATGTTGAGCGCCATGAACAGCTTCCCCGCCTCATCCGGGCTCTTGGCCGATTCGCCGTGATAGAGATCGGGCGCCAGGGCGATGAAGCCGGCCTTCGCAAAGCGATCGCAGACGTCCTTGATGTGGTCGACCAGACCCCAGTACTCCTGCACCACCAGCAGGGGACGCGCTCCGGTGCCAGCCAGGTAACCGCTGGTGACGTGGCCGTTGGCGGGGAATGAGACGAGTTGGCCGGGCATGGCGGCGGGCTCCGGGGTGGGTCGCGGGTCGCGGGTCGCGGGTCGCGGGTCGCGGGTCGCGGGTCGCGGGTCGCGGGTCGCGGGTCGCGGGTCGCGGGTCGCGGGTCGAAGGTGCGACATAGACCTCGGGCACGCAAGCGCCCGTCAATAGCTTGTAAAGAAGCTCAGGCGCTCCTCGCTGGCCCAGCGGGTGACGCTGGAGACGATGTCCAGGGTGATCGTGCCGCGGGGGACCTTGAATTGCAGGCTCGGGCCGGCGCCGAGGGAGTAGGGAGCGTTGGACTGGGTGGAGAGGACCGTCACTGCGCCGATCTTCCAGCGCGGAGTGATCTGGATGAACACGTTGCCGGGATTGAGCGCGAACTGGCCGACCCCCTTGGAGTCGAGCGGTACGTATCCCTCGAAGGTGCCGGACGCCTCGAATGGGCCTTCGGTCAAGGTGGGCAGGAGATAGTACTGCGCGTACCACGAGCGGTCGGTGTCGGTCACGTGGGCGCCGGCCACTGCGAGCGTCAGGGCAAAGTGCCGGCTCGGCGGCAGGAAGCGGACCAGTCCCAGGATCGACTCGCGGTACGTCGAGCGCGGATTCTGGACCAGCGCCACCATCGGGGTCACTGGGCCGAGGGAGTAGCCGACGAAGATGTTGGAGGAGGTGTGGGTGTCATAGCGGGAGGCGATGAAGCCGTGCGGGGTGGCAGGCGGATCCTGGGCTAGGAGGCGGCGGCTGGGCAACAGAAACAGAAAGGAGAAGGAGAAGGAGAAGGAGAAGAGAAGAAGACGGCTGAGCGGGAAACGGTGCACGGGGCCTCCAGCAGGGCGGGATCCGGGTAGACCGCAGCAAGGATACCGGCCCGTTGGGGGGCGGGCGACCCGCTTTTTGCTAAGTTTGGCCTCGACTGGCTGGGACCCTTTCCCCGCCCGCGGGGTCCGGCTATTTTCCCCGTCCCGAACAGGGGCTGTAGCTCAGCTGGGAGAGCGCTGCAATCGCACTGCAGAGGTCAGGGGTTCGATCCCCCTCAGCTCCATTTGTGGCGGTAAGCGGTGAGCAGTAAAGGGTGAACGGGGTGGTTCGCGACGCAGAGTACCCCCGTTCACTGTTGACCGTTCACCGTTCACCGTTCACCGCAAAGCTCTGCCCCGTGGTGTAACTGGCAACACGCCTGACTCTGGATCAGGAGAGTCCTGGTTCGACCCCAGGCGGGGCAATGGAAGACGGCTCTCGAGAGAGGGCCGTTTTCCGTTTCGGAGACGTGAGACGTAAGACGTGAGACGGCCTCGGCAGGGCGACCCCAGGAACACCCAGGTGACGTGTCCCTTCGTACGTCTCCCCTCTCACCTCTCACGTCTCACCTCTTCGGCGCAGTCCGAACGCTATTTAGCGTACTTTGCTAAATAACAATCTTGACTGAACGTTATTTATGCGCTACCCTTGAATAACGTTCGGATT
>DASYXP010000046.1:0-5546 GCA_035934835.1 Gemmatimonadales bacterium
GGAGAGGGGGCCGGGGCGTGAGGATGAGCCGCCGGGACAAAGGGCTCTGCCGACGACGACGGACCGCGGGCGATCCCCCGAAATCTCGAGTGCATACGCAAACGGGGCCCCGCACCGCTCGGAGCCCCTTCTCACTTTTCACTTCTCACTTCTCACTTTTCACTTTTCACTTCTCACTTCTCACACCACATAGCTCTTCACCCACTCCTCCAGCTGCGCGAGGTCGAGTCCCGCGTCCTTGCACGGTCCCGCCGGGAGCGTCATCGTGAGCCCCAGCACCGGCACCTTCCCGGCCACGTCGTGGAGCCCGCTCACCATGTCCCGCTCGCAGGCCACGGCCACGACGGCGCGCGGCCGCCGCTCGCGGATGACCCGCCGGGCGAGCTGGCCCCGGGTGGCCACGAACACCGGCACCTCGTACTTCCCCGCCACCTGCAGCACGCCGTCGAGCGTCTCCTTCGAAAGGCAGCGCGGGATGAGGAGCAGCATCTCCCCCCTCCCCACCTTCCGGCCCCGCTTGGCCGCGAGGATGTTGTAGACCTTGACCGCCGCATTCTCGACCCAGTCGCGCCGCCCGAACCACGCCGCCACCCGCGACGTCATCCGCATCACCCGCAGGAACACCCCCCGCTCCGCCAGCCGCTCGGGGAGGAGCGGTCGCCGCGCCACGACCGAGAGCGCCATCAGCAGCCACCAGATGCCGGCAACAGCGGCCACGGCGGCGAGCGCCAGCCAGAGCACCCGCGGGATGGCGGCATCGAGCAGCGCCAGGCGCGGGGCCAGGAGATAGAGGAGCGCCGCCGCCACGCCGATCGAGGTGGCGAGCGCCGCTGCCGACCACCAAAGGAAGAGCGAGGGCGGGCTCGAGTAGTTGCCGGCATTGGGCAGGGGCTTCCCGTCCCACTCGTCCCACTCGTGGCCGAGCCGGCGGTCGACATCGATGTGGATGAGCTTGGCGCGGGGCGCGTCGGCCATCGGGAGTTGGGCCATGGGTGGAAAATAGCCCCCCTTTCCCCCACGCGCCTCTCGCGGCGGGAGGTCCGCGGCCCCAGATTTCGCGCGTGAAGCGCCCCCCCTCCCCTCCTGCGTTCCGCGGACTCTTCCGTACCGACGCCCGCGCGCGCGCCGCGTACGCGGAAGGGGCAGGCATCTACCGGATCGTGCCGGCGGCCGTTGCACGCCCGGAGGACGTCGAAGACCTGAGCCAGCTGGCTCGGTGGGCCCACGACACGGGGACGCCGCTCGTGGCGCGGGGCGCCGGAAGTGCGATGGGGGGCGGGAACGTCGGCCCGGGAGTGATCGTCGACCTCCGGAAGATCGGCGCCAAGTCGCTCCTGGTCGATCCCGACACCCTCACCGCGCGGACCGGCGCCGCGGTGACGTACGGCGCCCTCGAGGCCGCCGTCCGCAGGCATCACCTGCGCCTCCCGCCCGACCCGTCGAGCGGCCGCTGGGCCTCACTCGGCGGGATGCTCTCCACCAACGCGTCAGGCGCCCGCAGCCTCCGCTACGGCAGCGTGCGGCGCTGGGCGCTGGCGGCGGAACTGGTGACCGCCGAAGGAGAGGTCGTCGAGCTCAGGCGGGGAGGGATGGCGCGGGACGTCGCTGCGATCGGCCGGTTCCGGAAGAATGGGTGGACAGCCATCAACGCCGCCGCAGCGCTCATCGCCGAACGATTCCCGAAGACGTCCAAGAACTCAGCGGGGTACGCACTCGACCACGCCGTCCAGAGCGGCGACTTCCTCGACCTCCTCATCGGCGCCGAAGGGACGCTCGGCTTCGTCACGGCGATCACCTGGCGACTCGACCGGCTCCCCGCGGCGCACGCGAGTCTCCGGGTCTCGGTCCGTGAACTCGACCAGTTGGCCGACCTCGTCCCCGCGCTCCGGGCACTGGGACCCTCGACCCTCGAACTCCTCGACCGGAGCTTCCTGGACGTCGTCCGGGGGAGCGAGGCGGCGCGGAACGCCGGGATCGAGGGCAACGAGGCGGCGGTGCTCCTGGTCGAGCTGGAAGGGGCGAGCGCCGATGAGGTGGCGGGGCAAGCGGCCAGGATGGCGGAGGCTGGTCGGTCAGGGAGCAGCACCGTGGCCACGGCGAGCACCCCGGCCGAAGAGCAAAAGCTTGCAGCACTCCGCCACGCGGCGAGCCCGATCCTGGCCGGAATGAGCGACCGGCGCTCGCTCCAGGTCATCGAGGACGCCTGCGTGCCGGTCGAGCGCCTCGGCGACTACGTGGCGGCGGTGCGGCGCATCAGCGCAGCGCACGGCGTCCAGGCGGTCATCTTCGGGCACGCAGGAGACGGGAACGTCCACGTGAACCTCCTCCCCGACGTGCGCTCGCCAGGATGGGAGACCCCGGTCCAGGCGATCTTCGATGAGGTGACTGCGGTGGCCCTCTCGCTCGGCGGCACCCCGACCGGCGAGCACGGCGACGGGCGGCTCCGGGCGGGACTCCTGGATCGGGTCTACGGGCCGGAGATCGTATCGCTGTTCCGGAAGGTCAAGGACGACTTCGACCCGAAGGGGATCCTCAACCCCGGGGTCAAGCTCCCCGCGCCGGGCGCCGACGGGGCGTTGCGGGATCTCAAGGTGGGGAGCGGCGCCACACCCATTCCCGACGACATCGCGGCGGCGCTCCGCGACATCGAACGCGCCGGCGGGTATGCACGGGACCGGATGGAGCTGGCGGGGGGGGAGGTGTGAGGAGTAAGAAGTGAGAAGTGAGGAGGGAGAAGGAGAAGGAGAAGGAGGGAGGAGAAGGAGAAGGCCGATCCTTCGCTCGCTGCGCTCCCTTCCTTCGCTGCGCTCAGGACAGGCAGGATGACACCGATGGCCCGACGGCTCCCGTTCACCCCTGCCGTCCTATCGCCTTACGTCCCCAGGGCCTTCCCGCCCTCCCGCCTCACCGCCGTCCCGTCCTACCCGCCTTACCGCCCGACCGCCCGACCGCCTACATTACCGCCGCGCCTTCCCAACGACCAACGACCATCGACCAACGACCCCATGGACTTCTTCCGCGCGCCCCGCGTCACCCTCCTGGCCCGTCCCCAGTTCGTCGAACCGGCGCACCTCCCGGTCAAGTGGAACGGCCCGGCCACCGACGGCGAGAAGCTGGCGGAGTTCGCCGGACGGCTCTGCTACATGAGCCAGCACAACCCGGCAGGGCGCACCACCGCGGACTACTTGACCAACATTCTCAAGCAGGGCCACGGCTCGGTGTTCGAGCATTCGGTCTATGTTCTCCTCCTCGAGGGGATCTCCCGCTCCTGCACCCACGAGCTGGTGCGCCACCGGGCGGGGTTCGGCTACAGCCAGCTCTCCCAGCGCTACGTGGACGAGAGCCATGCGGCGTTCGTGGTCCCCCCGGCCATCCTCGGCAACGAGGCGCTCGAGGCGGAGTGGCGGGCGCAGATGACTGCGGCGCAGACGGCGTACGTGGCTGCCGTCGAGGGGCTGATGGCGCAGTACGCCTGGGTGGAGGACAAGGTCCATCGGCGGAAGATGGCGCGCGAGGCGGCCCGGAGCGTCCTCCCCAACGGCACCGAGACCAAGATCGTGGTGAGCGGGAACGTCCGCGCCTGGCGGACGATGCTGGAACTCCGCCTCGGCGAGGGGGCCGAACAGGAGATCCGCCGGCTGGCCGTAGCGGTGCTCCGGACCCTGCAGGGCGAGGCGCCCCGGCTCTTCCAGGACTTCGAGATCTACCAGGCGCCCGACGGGGCGGAGGCGGGACGGGTGGGGTTCCATAAGGTGTGAGCGGTAAGGGGTAAGCGGTGAGCGGTAAGCGGGCTCTCGGCGAGGATCTCGACCGGGGACCCGCTTGGTATTCCGCATCGGCGGGAGGGGTGGGACCACCCTTCGCTGCGCTCAGGGCAGGCTCGGGCACGGAGTTCACCCTTCGCTGCGCTCAGGGCAGGCTCCGAGGCACGGAGGACAACCAAGTAGTGTGGCCTCGCGCGCGGAATTCCTTGTCCAAGACCATATCACACGCAGTTCTCCAGGTGTCTCCGTGCTCCTCCGTGCCCTCCGTGGTCCCACACCGGACCCCCTCGCGGAAAATTTCCCGGCAAAAAACTATTGTGCGTTTCACCACTATTTCTTACTTTAGTCTTGTCGTGTGACCTCCCTGTCGGACCGCCGGAAGAAATTTCAGTCGCACCTTCGAGTCGAGGAACCGTTTGGCGATTCGGATCGGACTCGCCTATAACCAGAAACCCGAAGCGCCGGCCGCCGAGGCCGGGGCGACGTCCGACTCCCCCTCCGACCCCAGCAGTTCGTTCCGCGCCCTCCGCAGCGACCTTCCGCAACCCGACCTCTACGCCGAATGGGATGAGCCCGCCACGATCGACGCCGTGGCGCGGGCGCTTGCCGCCCTGGGCGAGGTGATCCGCCTCGAGGCCGACGCCGACTTCCCCCAGAAGCTCCGCTCGGCGCGCCCCGACTTCGTCTTCAACATCGCCGAGGGGCTCTACGGCGTGACCCGCGAGGGGCACGTCCCCGCCATCTGCGAGTTCTACGGGATCCCCTGCCACGCCTCCGACCCGCTGACCCTGGCCATCGCCCTTCACAAGGGGCGGACCAAGGAGGTCCTGGCGCAGCGGGGGGTGCCGACGGCGCCATTCCTCCTGGTCGAGTCGGCGGCGGCGGCCCGGAACGTCTCCCTCCCCTTCCCGCTCTTCGCCAAGCCGGCGTTCGAGGGGTCGGGCAAGGGGGTCAGCGTCAAGTCGCTCTGCCACCACCGCGGGGAGCTGGTGGCCCAGGTGGAGCACCTGCTGGAGACCTACCGCCAGCCGGTCCTGATCGAGACCTACCTGCCAGGCCCCGAGTTCACCGTCGCCATCATCGGCAACGGCGCCGAGGCTCGCTGCCTCCCGATCGTCGGATTCCGCTTCGACACCCTGCCGGCCGGTGCCCCGCCGATCTACGGCTACGAGGCGAAGTGGATCTGGGACACGGTCCAGTCGCCGCTCGAGATCTTCCAGTGCCCGGCGGACATCCCCGAAGTGCAAGCGGATGCAGTCCGGGCGGCGGCGCTCGGCGCCTACCGCGCCCTCGAGTGCCGGGACTGGTGCCGGGTGGACGTGCGGTGCGATGCCGCCGGCCAGCCGATGGTGGTCGAGCTCAACCCCCTCCCGGGCATCCTCCCCGATCCCCGCGACAACTCCTGCTTCCCCAAGGCGGCGCGGGCGGCGGGCATGGACTACGACGCCCTGATCCAGTCCGTGGCGGACATCGCCTGGCGGCGGATCAGCGGCCGGTCCCTCCTCTCGGAGGTGGCGCGATGAAGGGTGCGATCCTGTACGATCCCGGCGGCAAGCACTGGGACAAGAAGGACGTGGCCCAGGTGGCGGAGAACGCCGAGGAGATCCAGGCCAACCTCAGGTCCCGCGGGATCCAGGTGTCGCTCATCCCGATCCACCTGGGCGACTTCAGCTGGATCGCCAAGGCGCGCCGGGTGGACGTGATCTTCAACCTCTGCGAAGGGCTCGACGGGCACTCGAAGTACGAGGACTACGTGGTCGGCACCCTGGAGCTGATGGGGGT
>DASYXP010000073.1:0-5329 GCA_035934835.1 Gemmatimonadales bacterium
CGCCGCACCCGTGGGCCACGAAGCTCCGGCTCAACTCGACGTTCCCGACGCCCGAGGGTGCGCGCCACTACACCGTGCAGGGGGTGCCCGGCGGCCTGGCGCTGATGGTCGTGGCCGGGATCCTCTCGGGGCTCCTGGGCATCGGGTCGGGCATCATCAAGGTGCTGGCGATGGACCAGACGATGAAGCTGCCGTTCAAGGTCTCCACCACCACCAGCAACTTCATGATCGGTGTCACCGCCGCCGCCAGCGCCGGCGTGTACCTCCACCGCGGCTACATCGAACCCACGCTGGCCGTGCCCGTGATGCTGGGCGTCCTCGTCGGCGCCCTCCTCGGCGCCCGGCTCCTGACGCTCGCGAGCGTCCGGCACCTCCGCAAGCTCTTCACCCTGGTGCTGGTGGTGTTCGCGGTGCAGATGCTCTACAAGTCGCTCTCGGGGGCCCTGTGACCGAAAAGCAGCTCGAAGGCCACGACCCGATGGAGCTCGTCATCGGGAACATCCTCCGCTGGGGCGTGATCATCGCCGCCGTGGTCGGCTCCCTCGGCGCCGCGGGGGAGCTCATCATCCGCGGCACCGCCACTCCCGATTTTCGCCGCTTTACCGGCGATGCGGCCACCGGCCTCCCGGTCATCTATCACGGCGTGGTGCAGGGCCATTCCCGCGCCATCATGCAGCTCGGCATCGCCCTCCTCATCGCCACGCCGATCGTCCGGGTCGGGCTCTCGCTCTTCGCCTTCGCCCGCGAGAAGGACCGGACCTACGTCATCATCACGTCGATGGTCCTGCTCCTCCTCCTCTACGGCCTCCTCGGCGGCAAGGTCTGATGGCGCGCATCGGGTTCGTCACTTCCCATGCGCTCCACGACCTCACCCCCAGCGACCGGCTCGCCGCCGCCGCGCTCCGCGCCCGAGGCGCCGACGTGGTGCCGGCGGTGTGGACCGACCCCACGGTCGCCTGGCGCGAGTTCGACCAGGTGGTGGTCCGCTCCCCCTGGGACTACTTCGCCCACCAGGACCGATTCCTCAGTTGGTTCGATATCCTGGACCGCGCGGGGATCCCGGTCGAGAACCCCACCTCGATCCTTCGCTGGAACCTCGACAAGGTCTACCTGCGCGAGCTCGGCGTTCCCGTCGTGGCCACCGAATGGGTGGGGCAGGGGGGGACGCTCGACCTCCCGGCCATTCTCCGCAGCCGCGGATGGCGCCGAGCCGTGATCAAGCCGACCATCTCGGCCGGAGGGCACGACACCTGGACCGTGGATGCGGGGACCGCCATGGAGATCGGCGCACGGATGGCGCCCGTGCTCGGCCGATGCGGCCTGATGATCCAGCCGTTCATGGATCAGATCCGTGCCCAGGGGGAGATCTCCTTCCTCTTCTTCCGGAAGAGGTTCAGTCACGCCGTGCTCAAGAAGCCGAAGGCGGGGGAGTTCCGGGTCCAGGTGGAGTACGGCGGGAGCGCCGAGCCGTTCGCGCCATCACCGGCGCTGGTGGCCCAGGCGGAGCGGGTGCTCGGGGCGGTGAAGGGAGAGCTGCTCTACGCGCGGGTGGATGGCGTGGACGTGAACGGGGAGTTCCAGCTGATGGAGCTCGAAGCGCTGGAGCCGGACCTCTTCCTCGGCCACTCGCCGGGCGCGCCGGAACGCTTTGCAGCGGCGGTATTGGCGAGGTAGGGATCGGAGGACCGTTGGAATTCGGCGTCATCCTGAGGGACCTTTCGGGGCGTGAACGCCCCTCAGGATGACTCTGTGTCATGATTTGTGCCGCGGCGCCCGACCACTCGCCTCAGCTCCCTGCCAACTCCAGCGCGATCACCACATCCATCACGTTGGTCCCCGTGAGCCCCAGCCTGACCAGCGCCCCCGCCGCGTCGAGCGCCGGGTAGGCGTCGTGGCCGGCCAAGGCCGCCGCCGGATCGATCCCCGCCGCCTTGATCTTCCCCCACGTCTCCGCGTCCACCACGCCGCCCGCCGCATCGGTCGGTCCATCCCGACCGTCGGTGCCGAGCGCGAGCACCCGGAGCCCCGGACGCGTGCCGTGCGCCGCCAGTCGCTCGGCCGCGGCGAGCGCCAGCTCCTGGCACCTTCCGCCGTGGCCGTGGGGGCCGGTGAGGTTCACTGTCGTTTCTCCTCCCCAGATCATGCACCAGGGGCGCTCCTCCGGGCGCTTGGACACCGGTGGACGCGTGAGCACCCATTCCGCCACCTTGCGGCCTGCATCCGCCGCGTTGCCGATGAGCGGCTTGGTGTTGACGACCGTCTCGAAGCCGAGCTCCTCGGCCTTGCGGGCGGCGCCCAGCACCGCGGCGCGGTTGCTGGAGATGATCTCGCCGGTCACGGCATCAAAGACCGGGGCCTCCGGCTTCGGCGTTTCCGGCAGCTTGCCGGCCTCGACCTGGGCCAGGTGGTCGCGGAGCGCGGCGGGGAGGTCGGCCCAGAGCGGCGTGGCCTCGAGCTCGGCGCGGATCTCGGCGGCGGTGGCGGGATCGGGGACGCAAGGCCCGGAGCCGATCGACAGGAGGTCGTCGCCCACCACGTCGGAGACGACGAAGAGGCGGATGGATGCGCCGGCGAGCGCCGCCGCCAGCCGCCCCGCGCCCCAGCGCGCGAACCGCTTGCGGATCCGGTTCAGCGCGCGGATGTCGAGCCCGCTCGTCGACAGCCGGGAAAAGAGCCGCTCGAAGTCCTCGACGCCGATCCCCTCGACCGGCGCGGCGACGAGGCTCGTTGCACCGCCGGACAGGAGCACCCACGCTTCATCGCCACGCTGGACCGAGCGCACCGCCTGGCCCAGCGCGAGCGCGGCGGCGCGGGAGTTGACGCCGGGCGTGGGGTGATCGCCGAGCACGACCGGAATGGCGGGGTGGGGAGCGGGGCCGGCCTCCGGCGCGATGACCACGCCGCCGGCAGGCGCCATTCCCCACCCGGCGAGGACCGCCACCGCGGCCTGCGCCATCGGGTGGGCCGCCTTGCCGAAGGCCACGATGTGGGGAGGGCGCTTCGGCCGGGCTGGGAGGCCGGCGAGCGCGGCGCGGAGCGCGGGGCCCGGCGCCACGGCGGCGAGCGCCGCGGCCGCGATCGCCTGCATATGGTCGCGCGGAGCGCCGGTAGGCGTCGGAGTGCTCACGCCGGTCCGTCCGCCGCAGGGACATCGATCACGTCAGCGTCTCCTCGTGTCATCGCTTCGCCCGCTCACCTTCCCGCGGCCCCAGGTCCGATCCCCCTCTTCCCCTTTCCCTTTTCCCCCCGCACCAAGCAACTTACCCGGAGCCCTCCAACCCCGCGACCATCGCCTGATGCCCGGACGCCATTTCCTGTTCGTCCCCGGTCCGACCAATGTCCCCGACCGGATCCTGAACGCCCTCCACGTGGCGATGGAAGACCACCGGTCGTCGGCGTTCCCGGCGCTCTGGCGGTCGATCGCCCCGCAGCTCGGCCGGCTCTTCGGCACCACGCGCGGGCGGCCGTTCGTCTTTCCCGGGACCGGCACCGGGGGGTGGGAAGCGGCGCTCACCAACGTCCTCTCCCCCGGCGACCGCGTGCTCGCCCCCCGCGCCGGGCAGTTCAGCCATCTCTGGATCGAGCTCGCGCGCCAGCTGGGACTCGAGGTCGAGGTGCTCGACTGCGAGTGGGGCACCGGGGCCCCGGTCGACCGGATCGAGGCGGCGCTCCAGGCCGACCACGCCCACGCGATCAAGGCGCTCCTCATCGTCCACAACGAGACCGCCACCGGCGTCACGAGCGACGTCGCGGCGGTCCATCGCGCGCAGGTCGCCACCCGCCACCCGTCGCTCCTCCTGGTCGATTCGGTGAGCGGCATCGGGTCGCTCGACTTCCGGATGGATGAATGGGGCGTCGACGTGGTCGTCACCGGATCGCAGAAGGGGCTGATGCTCCCCGCCGGTCTTGCCATCCTCTGCGCCGCTCCCCGGGCCCTCGAGGCAGGCGCCACGGCAACCTCCCGCCGGGCGTACTTCGACTTTGCCGCCGCCGCCCAGGCCAATGACCAGGGCTACTTCCCGTACACGCCGTCGGCGCCGATGCTGCGCGGCCTCCGGGAATCGCTCGCGATGCTCCTCGACGAGGAAGGGATGCCGGCGGTCGTCGCGCGGCACCACCGCCTGGCCGAAGGGGTCCGCCGAGCGGTGGCGGCGTGGGGCCTCAAACTCTGCGCCCGGGAGCCGCGCTGGCACTCGGACACCGTCTCGACCATCCTCACGCCCGACGGCATCGATGCCCGCGCCGTCATATCCCGCGCCTTCGACCGCTACGACCTGTCGCTCGGCGCCGGGCTCGGCCCCCTCGCCGGCAAGGCGTTCCGGATCGGCCACCTGGGCGACCTGAACGAACTGATGCTCCACGGCGCGCTTGCTGGGGTGGAGATGGCGCTCCAGGACTGCGGCGTGACGCTCACGCCCGGGTCGGGGGTCGCCGCGGCGGAAGCATACTGGCGGCACGAAGCGTGACGCGCCCGGTCATCACCGTCACCCGCAAGCTCCCCGCCGAGGTCGAGCGCGAACTCTCGCGTGCGTTCGACGCAAGGCTCAACGAACTCGACGCGCCCCTCATGCCGGATGCGCTTCAGCGGGCGCTCCGGGAGAGCGACGGCCTCGTCTGCACCGTGAGCGACCGGCTCGACGCGGCGGCGTTGGGGCTCGGGCCGCTCCGCTGCCGGATCCTGGCCAATTACGGCGTCGGCTTCAACCATATCGACGTGGTCGCGGCCCGCGCGCTCGGCATCACCGTCACCAACACGCCCGGCGTCCTGACGGAGGCCACCGCCGATCTCGCGATCGCCCTTATGCTCATGGTCACACGGCGCGCGGGGGAGGGGGAGCGGCTGGTGCGTGCGGGGCAATGGACCGGCTGGCGGCCGACCCAGCTCCTCGGCACGAGCTTCTCGGGCAAGACGCTCGGCATCGTCGGGATGGGGCGCATCGGCCAACTGACCGCGCTGCGGTTGCAGCTGGGATGGGAAATGAACGTGATCCACCATTCGAGGTCGACGGCCCTCACGACTCACGACCCACGACTCGCGACCCGGCGGGTCGAGCTGGACGAACTGATGGCGACCGCCGACATCGTGTCGCTCCACGTCCCGGCGACGCCCGCCACCCGGCACCTGATCGACGCGCGCCGCCTCGGGCTGATGAAGCCCACCGCGTGCCTCATCAATACCGCCCGTGGCGACGTGGTCGACGAAGCGGCGCTCGCCGCGGCGCTCCGGGGGGGGCGCATCGCGGGCGCGGGGCTCGACGTCTACGAACGCGAGCCGGCGGTCAGCGCCGAACTCCTGGCGCTCGAGAACGTGGTGCTCCTCCCGCACCTC
>DASYXP010000086.1:0-8968 GCA_035934835.1 Gemmatimonadales bacterium
AGCGCGCCGGAGCCGGCGGCGGAAGTGGCCGAGGGACAGGTGGAGGTAGAGCGCCGCGGCCACCGCCATCAGGGCACCGCCGGCCACCGAGAGGGCCGGGACGTGCCAGACCTCGCCGACGCTGAACGAAACGAGTCCCGCCAGGCCGAGCGGCGCGATGTAGCGCATCGGCCACTGCGGCGTGCCGTGGGACACCAGGAACATCGGCACCATCCGGCTGCCGACGCCGACAGCCGTGAGCGTGGCAAAGCCCAGGGCCGCCAGGTGGAAGTGCGCGGCGATGATCCCCATCCGGTCGACCGACCACCAGCCGAGGTTCTCCCCGATCCGGGCCCCTGCGAGTGCCAGCGCCAAACCCAGGGAGGTGTGGGCTGCCGCCAGGTGGCCGCGGATCGCGCGGGTCTCGGCTCTGCGGGCGCGGCGCGTGGGGAGGTTCCAGGTGTGGAGCCCGATCGCCACGAAGACGAGCGTCCAACCCACCCCTTCGAACAGAGCGGTCGACGCCCAGAACCCGGTCACCAGGGCGGCCGTGCCGAGCGTCAGGGCTGCAAGGCCCAGGTAGCCGGCCCGGATGCTCCGGGTGCTGATGCCGAGGGCCATCGGCAGGAACTGGTGCATCACGCCGAAGATCACGGTGACGATGACGCCGAGGGTGAAGGTGTGCACCACGGCGAAGACGTGGGGATCGAGGAAATTCCCGCGGGCCAGGTCGGGCGCGACCGTGACCAGCCCGACCGCGCCGAGGACCAGCCAGCCGAGCGCCACGGCAAAGTGGCCGGCCGGGAGGAAGAAGGGCGGCGGGACGGCGGGGGTATGCTGGGTCGGGAGTGGACGGGGTCGCGTTGGGGCCGGTGGTGTGGCGGCAGCGGTCATAACTCCAACGTAAAGGCTCGGAATTAAGGATACTGAAAGTTGGCAGGAAGGAACGTTCATCAATCGGAGCTAGAGGCCGCGTGCGCTCCCGTACCGCACGAGCTTGTCGATCGTCTCGCCATACAGCGCCCAGCGCTCCAACTCCAGGCGCAGCTGCTGGCGGCCGGCGGTGGTGAGCTGGTAATGCCGCGCCTTCCGGTTGGTCTCCGACCGCATCCATTCCGATTCGATGAGTCCTCGACGCTCCATTCGGTGCAGGGCGGGGTAGAGAGTCCCCTCTTCCGGATCGAGCGCGCCACCGGTGACCAGCCGGATCCAGGCCGCGACGCCTGCGCCGTGCGTCGGCTCCCAGCGGAGCGCGCGCAGGATGCAGAAGTCGAGGAGGCCGGGGAGGCGGAGCAAGGTGAGAGGGGAGAGGGGAGAGGGGAGAGGGGAGAGGGGCCGCCTGCTAAGCCGACTCCCCTAGAGCGCCTAGGGGTAAATCTAGACGCGCACCCAGCCGGTGGCTATCCTCCCCCGCGTCTGAGCGTCTGAGCGTCTGAGCGTCTGAGCGTCTGTCCCACTCACCCACCGAGGTGCCCCTCCCGTGACTGCGCCCGTCCTCCCCTCCATCGACACGATCTTCGGCAGCGATGTCTTCTCCCGGCAGGTGATGCGCCAGCGGCTTCCCAAGGATGTGTTCAAGAGCCTGGTCCGGACCATCGACCACGGTGAGCCGCTGGACCCGAAGGCCGCCGACGTGGTGGCGGCCACGATGAAGGACTGGGCCATCGAGCATGGCGCGACGCACTTCACCCACTGGTTCCAGCCGCTCACCGGCCTCACCGCCGAGAAGCACGACTCGCTCGCCGCGCCGGATGGGCAGGGTGGGGTCATCTACAACTTTTCGGGGAGCGACCTGGTCCAGGGCGAGCCCGATGCCTCGAGTTTCCCGTCGGGCGGCATCCGCGCGACGTTCGAGGCCCGGGGCTACACCGCCTGGGATCCGACGAGCCCGGCCTTCCTGGTGCGCGGCGCCGAGGGCGTGGTCACGCTCTGCATCCCGACGGCGTTCGTTTCGTGGACCGGTGAGGCGCTCGATACCAAGATCCCCCTCCTCCGCTCGATGGAGGCGCTCTCCAAGCAGGCGATGCGGATCCTTCGCCTCTTCGGCACCGACGGGGGGGTGAGCCGGGTCTACACCACGGTGGGGCCGGAGCAGGAGTACTTCGTGGTCGACCGGGAGCTGTACTACAAGCGGCCGGACCTGCTGATCTGTGAGCGGACCCTCTTCGGCGCCAAGCCGCCCAAGGGGCAGCAGCTCGAGGACCACTACTTCGGCACCATTCCGGCACGGGTGCTCGCCTTCATGGCCGACGCCGAACGGGAGCTCTACCAGGTGGGCGTGCCGGTCAAGACCCGGCACAACGAGGTGGCGCCGGGGCAGTATGAGATCGCGCCGCTCTTCGAGATGAGCCAGGTGGCGAGCGACCACCAGATGGTGCTGATGGAGACGCTCCGCCGCGTGGCCACCCGGCACGGGCTCCACGTGCTGATGCACGAGAAGCCGTTCGCCGGGGTCAACGGCTCGGGTAAGCACAACAACTGGTCGATGTCGACGGACACCGGCGTCAACCTGCTCGACCCGCAGGACGACACCCACACCAACTCGCAGTTCCTGGTGTTCCTCTGCGCCGTCATCCGCGCGGTGGATCTCCACGCCGACCTGCTCCGCGCCTCGATCGCCTCGGCGGGGAACGATCACCGGCTCGGCGCCAACGAGGCGCCGCCCGCCATCATCTCGGTCTTCCTCGGGTCGATGCTGTCCGACATCCTGGCCCAGGTCGAGAAGGGCGCGCCGCGGCGCACCCTCCGCGGCGGCACGCTCAATCTCGGCGCCACCACGCTGCCGCAGCTCCCGCGCCACTCGGGCGACCGCAATCGGACCTCGCCCTTCGCCTTCACCGGCAACAAGTTCGAATTCCGCGCCGTGGGCTCGGCCCAGACCATCGCCTGGCCCAACACCGTGCTCAACGTGATCGTGGCCGAATCGCTCGACCACCTGGCCGGGGAGCTGGAACGCGTGGCGGGGAAGAGCCCGTCGCCGCAGCGGCTCCAGGCCGCCGTCGTTTCGGTGCTCAAGAAGCTCATCAAGGACCACAAGCGGGTCATTTTCGACGGGGACGGCTACTCGGCCGAGTGGCATAAGGAGGCGGCGCGGCGCGGGCTTCCGAACCTCGCCGATTCCGTGGCCGCCTTCCCGGCATTGAGCGCCCGGAAGAACGTCGACCTCTTCCGGAAATACGGGGTGCTCAGCAAGTCCGAGGTCGATTCCCGCGCTCACATCGCCGTTGAGAAGTACGTCAAGCAGCTGGGCATCGAGGCCGAGACCATGATCACGATGGCCCGGACCCAGATCCTGCCGGCGGCGCTGACGTATCAGGAGCGGATGGCGCGGGCACTCTCCGCCATCGAGGGGGCGGGGGTCAAGTCGGCCGACCAGGCGGCGCAGCTCCGGGAGTATGTGGCCCTCGTTGGGCGCTTCCGCGACGCGGTCGTGGCGCTGGAGCAGGTGGCCGCGCACCACGACGATGACCCGAACACCCACGCTGTGCACATGCAGAAGAAGGTCCGGCCGGCGATGGCCAAGGTGCGGGAGCACGCCGACCAGCTGGAGACCCAGGTGGCGGCGGAGGTATGGCCGCTGCCGACGTATCGGGAGCTGTTGTTCCTGAAGTAGGTGAGAGGTAAGAGGTAAGAGGAGAGAGGTAAGAGGTAAGAAGGCTCCCGGCTGAGATCGTGACCGGGAGCCTTCTTGCGTCTCCCTCCTCGATGTGCAGTTCCTCTCCCAGCGGTTCCTGAGTCGGTCTTCACGATCGATTCATCGAGCGCTCCCACACCATGTGGTAAGTATCGTCCCTTGGTCAGGTGCGTCATGGACTGAAGGGGGAACGATGTTCAGCCAGCGTTGGATTCCGTGGATGGCGGTCGCAGTGACGGCCGGGAGCCTTGCCTGCACGACCGCTGCGACCGCGCCGTCCGGGACTCCGCTGGTGCCAGTGACCCTCGCCGCGATCGGTCCCGCCGGTGGCGCCACCGGCGTCGACACGATGACGTCGATCACCCTGCGGTTCGATCACGCGATGATGCCGGCGATGCAGGGGTACATGACGCTGCACCAGGGCGATGTGACTGGCGCGCTGGTCGGGTGCAGCGCCGCGTGGTCGCCGGATTCGCTCACCCTCACGCTGACGCCGATGAGCCCGCTGCACAGTGCGACCGCCTACACGGTGCACGTGGGCGGCGGCATGATGGACGCTCGAGGCGACTCGGTGAGCCTGGGCACGCACGGGACCGGGATGGGTGGCCAGTGGGCCACCGGCGGAATGATGAACGGCTCGGGGATGATGGGCGGGGGCGGCCCGATGGCAGGTCAGGAGATGGGCGCCGGGTGGGCCGGCGGCAACGGGATGTACGGCATGGTCTTCACGTTCACCACCCGCTAGGTTCGGGCCCTGCAGATCATGCACCCGATCCGAGCCCTGAGGCCCTGGTGAAGACCCTGTTCATCCTCAATGATCCGCCCTACGGGACCGAGCGTTCCTACAACGGGCTTCGGCTCGCAGGGGCGCTGGCCAAGCGCGACGGAGAGGCGGTCCGGCTGTTCCTGATGGGCGACGCGTCGGCCTGCGCCAGGGAAGGGCAGAAGGTCCCTCAGGGGTACTACCATCTGGGCCGGATGATCCAGGTCGTGGTGCAGCACAACGGCGAGGTCGGGGTCTGCGGCACCTGCATGGATGCTCGCGGGCTCCGCGACGAGGACCTGGTGCCAGGGGCGCGCCGCAGTACGCTCGAAGAGCTGGCCGACTGGACCCAGTGGGCCGACCGCGCCCTGGTCTTCTAGGCACCGTGCGCCCGTCCGTGGAACATTGACTCGGCCTTGAACCTGGGAGTACGTTGGTTCCCTGTGCGCGCACGCATTGCGGCGACCCTGCTCCTCCTGCTCCAGCTCCAGCCGCTGGGTGCGGCGTCGCTTTGCCTCATCCCGGACACGGCGCCGCTGCCCTGCCACGGCATGGCGTCCCATCACCCGATGACGGGCGCCGCCGTCCAGGCCCAGCCGCACTGCGCTGATATCGGGATGTGCGTCGCGCCCACACCGGGCGTTCCGGCGTTCACGACCATGCCGGTGCCGGTGCCGCCCTCTTTCGATCACACTCCCGCCGGGATATCACTGCATCCGGGCGATCCGATCGCCCCACCCGCTCCACCCCCCCAAGCCTAGCCTCTCTCGATCGTCGCGCGCCCAGGAGTCCGGTCCACCGGGACCGTACGCCCGCGACGAGCACATCCTCGTGGTCCAAGGGGAGAGGCATCGTGTTCCCTCGATCGATCCGCCACGCGGCGGTGGTGCTGCTCTGCGCCTTGCCTGGTGTCCCACGGCTGGCGGTGGGGCAGGCGCAGGCCGCGCCGGCGCCTGACACGCTGCGACTGGACGACGCGCTCGGCCTGGCGCTCGCCCGGAACCCCGCGCTCCGCGCCGCCGACTTCCGCGCCGAGGCGGCCGCCGAGCGGGTGGGGCCGGCCGGGGCGCTGCCGGATCCACAGGTGCAGGTCGGCCTGATGAACCGGATGGCGGGCGACCTCGGATCGACCGCCGATCCGATGACGATGAACCAGTTCCAGTTCATGCAGATGCTGCCATTCCCCGGGAAGCTCGGCCGGGCGCGAGCGGCAGCGCGGCACGGTGCGCTCGCGGTGGCCGCGGACGCGTCGGAGCAGCGGCGGGCGCTGGCCGGCCAGGTACGGTCCTCGTACTTCGCGCTCGCGTACACCGACCGGGCGCTGGATGCGTTGCGGCGCTCCCGTGCGCTGCTCCAGGATTTCGCCCGGGTCGCGACGACGCTCTACTCGGTCGGCGGCGGCCTGCAGCAGGACGTCCTGCGCGCCCAGATCGAGGTCGCGCGGATGGACGAGGAGATCGCCACCTCGGAGCAGGAGCGGGTCGCGGGGGCGGCGCGGCTCAATGCGCTCCTCGGCCGGGAGGCGATGGTCCCGATCGGCGGACTCGAGCTCCCGACGGACACCCTCCCGCTCCCATCGGCCGATTCGCTGGCGGCCCTCGCGCTCGGCGGCCGGGCGGCGATCCAGGCGGGGGCCGAACGGATCGCCGCGGCCGATGCGGCGCTTGGCGCCGCGAAGCGCGAGCGCCTGCCGGACTTCCAAGTGGGCCTGGCGTACCAGCAGCGGCCCGCGTTCCCCGACATGGTGAGCCTGATGCTGGGCGTGTCGCTGCCGATCTTTCCCGGTCGACGGCAGATCCCGCTGCGGCGCGAGATGGCGGCGATGCAGCAGATGGCCCAGGCCGAGCAGCTCGACCTGCGGAACGAGACCACGGCCGAAGTGGTCGAGGCACGGGCCAGGGCGGAGCGGGACCGGACCCTCGCGCGGCTGTACCAGGACCGGATCGTGCCGCAGGCCCGCGCCGCGGTCCAGTCGGCCCTGGCGGCCTATCATGTCGGGAAGGTCGATTTCGCGACGCTGGTCGACGACCAGTTGATGGTCACCCGCTACGAGATCGAGACTTGGCGCCTGCGCGCCGACCACGAGGAGGCCAAGGCCGACCTCGCCACGCTGACCGGAGCCTTGCCATGAGCACGCGGATCGGAGTGATCGGCGTCGCCGCCTTGTGGGTGGCGACGGGATGCGCGCGGACGCCGGCACCGCCGCCGGCCATGGCGGGGATGCAGACGCCCGCGCAGGCGGCGAGACCCGATCCGGGGGCCGTCCGCCTCACGCCGGCGCAGGCATCGGCCATCGGTGTGACCTACACGACGGTGGCGGCGGGCGCCCTGACGCGGCCGGTCCGGACCGTCGGGGAGGTCGCGGTGCCCGAATCGAGCGTGGTGGATGTCACGGTGAAGGTGGACGGATACGTCGAGCGGATGTACGTCGCGACGACCGGGGCGCAGGTCCGCCGGGGCCAGCCGCTGCTCAGCATCTACAGCCCGACGCTGGTCGCCGCGCAGCAGGAGCTGCTGACGGCGCTGGGCCTCGTGGCCGGCGCGGACTCGACCGATCCGGGGGCCCGGAGCAGTGCGATGTCCCTCCTCGCCGCGACGCGGCGCCGCCTCGCCAACGCCGACATCCCGGCCGCGCAGGTGGCCCGCCTCGAGCACACCGGGGAGGTCACCAAGACGCTCACGCTGACGTCCCCGGTCTCTGGCGTGGTGCTCGACAAGGCGGTCGTCGAGGGCCAGTCCGTGGTGACCGGCGCCATGCTGTACCGCCTCGCCGACCTCTCGACCGTCTGGATCGATGGGGCGGTGTTCGAGCAGGACCTGGCGCTGCTGCATACGGGGGCCCGGGCCCAGGTCGAGTTCGCATCCTATCCCGGCCGGACGTGGACCGGCCGGATCACGTTCATCTCGCCCGTGGTCGACTCGATGAGCCGGACCGCGGTCGTGCGGGTGTCGGTGGCCAACCGCGAAGGTCTCCTCAAGCCCGGGATGTATGCCACGCTGTTCCTCCTCGCGCCGCTCGATCCGCGGCTCCCCCACGTGCCTGCCGACGCGGTGGTCCGGACCGGCGAGCGGGACATGGTGTACATCGCGCGAACGGATGGCACGCTCGAGCCGCAGGGGGTCACGCTCGGCCTTCGGGCCGGGGACCAGATCCAGGTCCTCTCCGGCGTCCGCCCGGGTCAGCGGATCGTGGCCTCGGCCAACTTCCTGGTGGACGCCGAGTCGCACCTGACCACCGGGGGCGCGAGCATGGCCGGGATGCCCGGAATGGACGCGCCGCCGGCCGCGGAGGTCCGTCCATGATCCGGTCCGTCATCGCGTGGGCCCTCCGCAACCGCTTCCTCGTGCTCCTCGGCACCGCGGCGATCGCTGCCGCCGGGGTGTGGGCGGTCATGACCACTCCGCTGGACGCCATCCCCGACCTCTCGGACGTGCAGGTCATCGTCCAGACCGACTTCAGCGACCAGGCGCCCCAGATCGTCGAGGACCAGGTCACCTACCCGATCGCGACCGAGATGCTCAAAGTCCCGGGGACGCGGGTGGTGCGCGGGTTCTCGTTCTTCGGGCAGTCGCTGGTCTATGTCCTGTTCGAGGACGGCACCGACATCTATTGGGCCCGCTCGCGGGTCCTGGAATACTTGAACGGGATCCGGAGCCGGTTGCCGCAGGGCGTCGAACCGACCCTCGGCCCCGACGCGACCGGCGTCGGCTGGGTCTTCGAATACACGCTCCAGAGCGACTCGCTCGACCTGGCGCAGCTCCGGAGCCTGCAGGACTGGTCGATCCGCTACCAGCTGACGGCCATTCCCGGCGTCTCCGAGGTCGCGAGCCTCGGCGGGTTCGTCAAGCAGTACCAGGTGGACATCGACCCCGAGCGGCTCCGGGCGTTCCGCCTGTCACCGATGCGGGTGGTGGAGGCCATCGGCGCCCACAACACCGACATCGGCGCGCGGGTCCTCGAAATGGCCGGCCGGGAGTACATGATCCGGGGGCTCGGTTACCTGCGCAGCACCGCCGACATCGGCGACGTGGTGCTGTCCAGCACCCCGTCGGGCACGCCCGTGCGGGTGCGCGACGTGGCGAACGTGCACATCGGCCCCGCTCCCCGGCGGGGCGCCGCCGACCTCGACGGCCGGGGCGAGGCCGTCGCCGGGATCGTGGTCATGCGCTTCGGGGCCGACGCCTGGCGGACCATCAAGGCGGTCAAGGCGCGGATCGCGGAGATCCAGCGCACGCTGCCCAGGGGGGTGCGCCTCGTGCCGGCCTATGACCGGTCGGACCTCATCCGCCGCGCCGTCGACAACCTGCGGGGCAAGCTCCTCGAGGAGAGTCTCATCGTCGCCGTCGTGGCCATCCTCTTCCTGCTGCACTTCCGGTCCGCCCTGGTCGCGATCGTCACCCTCCCGCTCGGCATCCTGATCTCGTTCCTCGTGATGCGACTGATAGGCGTGAGCGCCAACATCATGAGCCTGGGCGGGATCGCGATCGCCATCGGCGCGATGGTCGACGCAGCCATCATCATGATCGAGAACGCCCACAAGCGCATCGAGCACGAGGGAGACAAGCGCCCACGTCGCGAGGTGCTCGTCGAA
>DASYXP010000119.1:0-1990 GCA_035934835.1 Gemmatimonadales bacterium
CACGACCCGCGACTCGCGACCCGCGACCCACCAACTTGCCCCCCCGGTCCCCCCTCCGTAGAATCCTCACCGTGTCGAGCGACCGTCGTTCCCGCGACCCCCGCGCGGCCGGCCCAGCTTCCCGAGACCGGGAGTACCCCACGGCCTGGGAGCGCGTGGCCGAGCTTCGGGTGTTCCGCACCCCGCTGGCCGCGTGGGAGCGGCTCATCGCGTGGCGCGCCGACATGCGCAGGCACGGCTGGCGGTTGCTCCGGGTCACCAGCGACGCCAAGGAGCTCGTGGCCGTTTTCGGCAAGACCAAGCCTGAATTGACCGGCCGGGACGACTGAGCGTCCCGCCCCCACCCGCCACACCCCCACCGGAGTCCTTATGCAGGTTCGTCCGATCGCGCTCGCTGCGCTGTCCGTGAGCGTCCTCGCCGGCTTCGTCGCCGGCGGCACTTCCACCCAACGCTACCGGGTGGACTCCAACAACCAGGCCACGCTCGACCTGACCGCCCTGGGTGGCCAGGTCCAGCACCAGGGTGCCAAGCTGTCGAGCTTCTACACCGTGGCGCTCACCGACAGCGCGGCCGGCAAGGCGCTCCTCGCCACGCTTGACTCCGTGCACGTCGACACCGACAGCTCGGTCGCGCCGCCGCCCCCGGCACTCGTGGACAGCGCCAGGGGCGCCAGCGCCAGCGCCTTCCTCGACGCCGGCAGCCGGGTGTCGGCCCTCAAGGTGGCGAGCCAGAACCCGCTGGCCCAGCAGTTGCTGCCGCTCTTCCAGAACTTCTTCCCGCGGATGAAGGCCTCCGCCAAGCTCGGCGACAAGTGGACCGACACCGTCGAGTACACCACGCCGCAGGGGAGCGCCGGCGACGTCCACACCAAGGCCGTGGCCAACTGGGTGGTGACCGCGATCGAGCAGCACGACGGCGTCCAGGCGCGGAAGGTCCAGAGCGCCTACAGCTGGGCACGCAACGGCACCATCGAGGGCGCCCAGGGGAAGGTGGTGCTCGACGGCACCGCCACCGGTGCGGCGACCTACTGGGTGGCGGCCGACGGGCGGATGATCGGCGCGACCATGAACGAGGACGAGTCCATGACCATCACGCTCGACCAGGCCCCGGCGCCGATCCCCGTCAAGTCGACCAACATCGTGACGATCTCGGCCATCAAGTGAGGGCGCGCCTGGTCGCCGGGCTGGCCCTCCTGGCCGCCTGCAGCAGCAACACGGGCGGCGGCACCGATGTGGCGCCACGCACCGGCCACGGACGGGCCCGCCCGATGGCGCCGGTGCTGATCCGGCCGGCGCCGCCGGCGCGCTACTCCGTGTACCGACTGGACACCATCACCACCAGGCTTCCCAACGGCACCGAGACGCCGCAGGTGGTGGGGCGGACACTGCTCGTCACGGTGTCGATCACGCCGCCCCCGGCGGGCACCACCGGCGACGCCAGGATCGCGATCACCCTCGACTCGGTCACGGTCGATTCGGGGGCGCCGGAGATGGCACGGGCACCGTTCGTGGGCGTCGCCGGAACGACGTGGTCGGGGAGCGTGAGCGCCACCGGACTGATCTCGGGCCTCGTCCCCGACCGGCCTTCGACCGGCGCCGAGGCGGTGACCCCGGACCTCCAGCGCTGGCTGCCGGTGGTCCCCCCCACCGGGGCGCGGGCCGGCGATGCGTGGACCGACACGGTCGCGTCGACGTATCCCTTCTCGAACCTCAACCTGCGCGTGGCCGACACGCTCATCGCCGCGTGGACTGCGCAGGCCGGGACCGCACCCGGAACGCTCGACCTCCGGGCGACCGGGACGATCACCCGCACGGGCACCAGCAACATCGTGACGTTGATGGGGGGCGGCACCCGGACGGCGCAGTACACCCTCGGCGCCGACGGCACCCTCGAGGCATCGAGCGGGGTCGACTCGGTGGTGATGAAGATCTCGGTGCTGGCGGTGGGCCAGTCGGTCTCGGTCCGCCAGATGGGGCGCTTCACGGTGAC
>DASYXP010000124.1:0-5338 GCA_035934835.1 Gemmatimonadales bacterium
GGAGAGCGACCGGCTGAGCCGGCTCCTGAGCGAGTTCCTCGACTTCTCCCGGGTGCGCATCACCCGCTCGGAGCCGCTCGACCTCCTCGAGGTGGCGCGCTCCGCCGCGCGGCTGGTCCGCGAGCATCCCGACTGCCGCGCGGAGGTCACCATCACGGTGGACGGGGAGCCCGCCGAGCTCGATGGCGACGAGGACCTGCTGCACCGCGTGGTGGCCAACCTGCTCCTCAACGCCGTGCAGGCCGCCAGGGGCCCCGCGGCGGTGCACGTGAGCTGCCGCCCCGCGACGCCGGCGGAGCTACCTTCCGGGAGCGGGCTCGAGCGGGCCGTGCGCCTGGAGATCCGGGACAACGGGCCCGGCATCCCGGCGGAGGTGCGGGAGCGGCTCTTCGAGCCGTTCGTCACCGGCCGGGTGGGCGGCTCGGGGCTCGGGCTCTCCATCGTCCAGCGGGCGGTCGAGGCCCACCGCGGGCTCGTGCTGGTGGATACCGGCGCCGGGCGCGGCACGACGTTCACCATCTACCTGCCGGTGCATTGGGCGACTGAGGAGGCGGCGTGAGCCAGAAGCCGTGCGTGCTGGTCATCGACGATGAGATGGGGATCCTCGACACCCTCCGGATCCTGCTCAAGGGTGAGGGGTTCGACGTCATCACCGCCCAGGGCGGCAAGGCCGGCATCGAGCAGATCAAGCTGGGCCAGCACGACCTGGTCCTGTCCGACGTTCGGATGCCGCAGGTCACCGGCCTGGACATCCTGCAGGCGGCCAAGGAGCAGGACCCGATGACACCGGTCATCCTGATGACCGCCCAGGCCTCGCTGCAGACCGCCATGTCCGCCCTCAACCAGGGCGCGTTCTACTACCTGCAGAAGCCCTTCGCCAACGACGAGCTCCTCGCGCTCCTCCGCCGCGCGGTCGACTTCCGCGCCGTGCGGGCGGAGAACAAGCAGCTCAGGCAGGACATCCGCCGCCGCGAGCGGACCGCCCCGGCCCGCCCCCTCGGCAAGGCCCGGCGGTTCGTCGAGGTGCTCAAGCTGACCGAGATGGTGGCGCCGACCGAGGCCACCGTGCTCATCCAGGGCGAGAGCGGCACCGGCAAGGAGGTCCTGGCCCGCTACGTCCACAACCTCTCCCCCCGGCGGGAGGGGCCGTTCCTCTCGATCAACTGCGGCGCGCTCCCGGAGAACCTCCTCGAGAGCGAGCTCTTCGGCCACGTGAAGGGCTCCTTCACCGGCGCCGTGCGCGACAAGCAGGGGCTCTTCGCCGCGGCCCGCGGCGGGAGCTTCTTCCTCGACGAGGTGGGCGAGATGCCCGCCTCCCTGCAGGTCAAGCTCCTGCGGGTGCTCCAGGAACGCGAGGCCATCCCGGTCGGCGGCACCGAGCCCGTCCCGCTCGACGTGCGCATCATCGCCGCCACCAACCGCGACCTCGAGGACGAGGTCCGCCGCGGCGCCTTCCGGTCGGACCTCTTCTACCGGCTCAACGTCTTCGCGCTCAGCCTCCCGCCGCTCCGCGAGCGGCAGGAGGACCTGATGGCGCTGGTCGAGTTCTTCCTCCAGCGGATCGCCGCCGACCGCGGCATCGACGCCAAGGCCCTGGCCCCCGACGCCATCGACGCGGTGATGGTCTACGACTGGCCCGGCAACGTGCGGGAGCTCGAGAACGCCATCGAGCACGCGCTGGTCGTCGCCAAGGGCGACGCGATCGACCTGGGCGCGCTGCCGGACCGCATCACCCGCCGCCGCCGCGAGACCCTCCTCAGCGAGCGGGCCCACGCCAACCCGACCCTCGAGACGATCGAGCGCGCCTACATCATGTGGGTGCTCCAGTCCGAGGGCGGCAACAAGACCCGCGCCGCCGAAGTGCTCGGCATCGACCCGTCGACGCTGTACCGGAAGCTGAGCCGGTATGAGGGGCAGGGCGCCATGGAGGGGGCCCTGTGACGGGGTTCGACCTCCGTCCCACGGATCCGGCCGGCGCCGAGACGCTGGAGATCATGTCAGCGGCGCCGCGGTACAACCGGTGGCAATACGACGTGATCGCTCCCTGGCTGGGACGGCGGATCCTCGAGGTCGGATCGGGCATCGGCAACATGTCGGAGCACATCGTCGCGGCCGACCCGGATCTCGTCGTGCTGACCGACGTGGACGAATGGTACCGCGAGCGCCTTCGTGAGCGGTTCGCCGGACATCCGAAGGTGCGGGTGGACGCGCTGATGCTCCCCGATCCTGGCGCGGCCGAACGCCTGGGCGGGCTGGGCCTCGACACCATCGTTGCCCTCAACGTCGTCGAGCACATCGCCGATGACGTCGGGACGCTCCGGACGATGCGGGACCTGGTGGTGCCCGGGGGGCAGGTGGTGATCCTGGTGCCGGCGCTTCCCGCCCTCTTCGGGACGCTCGACACCGCGTTGGGGCACTATCGCCGCTATTCACGCCGGACCCTCGGGGCATCGTTCGCGAAGGCCGGGCTGCGGCTGCGGGCGATGTCCTGGTACAACCGGGTCGGCGTCTTCGGATGGTGGTGGAACGGGCGGGTCCGCAAGGTGGCCAGGATCCCGGTCAGGCAGTTGCGGGCGTTCGACCGGCTGGTCCCGGTGCTCCGCCTGGAGCACTTCGTGCCGTTGCCGTTCGGGCAGTCACTCGTCGCCATCGGCACCGCCGATGCCTGAGCTGCCGCGCATATCGGTCATCATCCCGGTGTACAACGAGATCCGGACCCTCGAGACCGTCGTCCACACGCTGCACGAGGTCCCCCTGCCGATGGAGATCGTCGCGGTCAACGATCGGTCGGACGACGGGAGCGGCGAGCTGATCGACCGGCTGTGCGCCGCCGGCCTGATCGACATCGCCGTGCACCAGCCGGTCAACCGGGGAAAGGGGGCGGCGCTCCGCACGGGCATCGCCCGGGCGACCGGCGACGTGATCGTCGTCCAGGATGCCGACCTGGAATATGATCCGCACGATTTCCCGCGGTTGCTCGCGCCGATCCTGGCCGGCAAGGCGGATGCCGTCTTCGGATCGCGCTTCCTCGGGACGGAGCATCGGGTCCTGTACTACTGGCACTCGGTCGGCAACGGCCTGCTGACCACCCTCTCCAACATGTTGACCAACCTGAACCTGACCGACATGGAGACCTGCTACAAGATGGTCCGCGCGCCGGTGATGAAGTCGCTGACGCTCACCAGCGACCGATTCGGATTCGAGCCGGAGGTCACCGCCCGACTGGCCCAGGCGAACGCCCGGGTCTGGGAGGTCCCGATCTCCTACTCCGGCCGGACGTATGCGGAAGGGAAGAAGATCGGGTGGAGGGACGGGGTGGCGGCGTTCTTCCACATCCTGCGCTACAACCTGCTGCCACCCCGGCCACCGGCCCGCACGTAGGCCGGGCACCCGCGGTCCGCCGCCCTCAGTGGGCCGGGCCGATGACCTTGACGAGTCCCGGGTCGAGCGAGTCGATCGTGACCTTGACGCCGTGGCGCTCCGGGTCGGCCACCGCCAGGCTCTCGCTCATCGCCTGGAACCGTGCCAGGACACGGCTGTCGGGCAGGTACGCCCGCCCGACGGTGGCCACGCGCCGGGCTCGGCCGTAATCCGGCGTGGCGAGCAGGCACGCGAGTTGGGAGGCACGGACCAGCTCATTGCTCGGATCGAGGCGGACGGACTCGTCGTACAGCGGGCCGGCGCTGACGCAATCGTTCCGGTGCCGGTACCAGTTGGCCAGGTAGGCGTTCAACCTCGCACTCCGGCCGTTCTCGGCGATCGCCTGTCGCATGTAGTGGACGAACCGGTCCGGCTCACCGATGCGACCCAGCATGTACGCGAACGCCTCGTTGATCCGCCAGCTGTCTGGGGCGTCGAGCATCGACTGCGACCAGAGCGACCGGGGATCCCGCCATATCCGCATCCGGACGTTGCTTCGAGCCAGCCCG
Source organism: Gemmatimonadales bacterium (assembly GCA_035934835.1). Taxonomy (GTDB): domain Bacteria; phylum Gemmatimonadota; class Gemmatimonadetes; order Gemmatimonadales; family GWC2-71-9; genus CAMLHU01. The sequence goes on from DASYXP010000124.1 coordinate 3,930, forward strand.
ACCGCAATGATGAGGGCGGTGCCGCCGACGGCCGCCCGGGCCAGCCAGGGCCGGGAAATCCCCGCACACCACGCCGCGATCGGCGCCACCAGCGCGCCCAATGCCAGCATGCTGCCGACGGTCGGGAGGAACAGCGTGCGTTCGGCGAGGATGATGCCGGTAGGCACCACCACATTGCTCACCGGAAAGATGGCCACGAAGAACCAGAGGATCCCGAATGCGGCGACCCGATTCCGCCGCCAGCTCCGCACCAGGAGGACGATCGTCACCACCAGGATGAGTGCGCCGATCACCTGATCCGGTCCCCAGTGATCCGTGCCGATGATCTCGCCCGGCGAATAGTCTTCCTGCAGGTGCGCGGGCCAGAACACCAGCGCCGCCCAGCGCGGCACGACGCCGAGCATCGTCAGCAACCGCCCCGGCCAGGTGAGTCCGACCAGGCCTTCGGCCATGAAGGTCCCGGCGATCCCCCGCAGGACCAGCGTCCGGATGCCCATGAACACCGCGGCGATCCCGACCAACCCGAGGCCCCAGGGGCGCAGGGCGGCCACGCGCTGTCGCAGGGGGGTGGGGTCGTCGACGATCGTCAGTTCCGCCGCCAGGAGCAGGCCCGGCAGCACGAGGGCGCTCTCCTTCACCAGGCATCCGGCGAGGTAGATGGCGAGGATCGATGATGGCACCGTGGCGCCGGCATTCCCGTGACGCCGCCAATCCACATAGGCGGCGGTCGCACTCACCAGCAGGATGCCGACCAGCGCCTCGCTCTGGTTGACCGCGAGGGCGACGGCCTCGACATGCACGGGATGGATCGCGAACAGCGCGGCCGAGATCCACGCCCCGGCCGCGGGCATCAGGAGGCGGCCAAAGCGCCACACGACCATCACCGACAGGGCGTACAGCACGAGATTGAGCAGGTGGAACACCCAGATGCTTCCGTCGCCGGCGGCCCATTGCAGGGTGAAGAACGCCAGGGAGAACGGTCGATAGAGCGAGGGGCTGAATGGCGGCGGCCAGTACGGGATCGTGAACGGCCGCCAGAGGCCCGACAGGCCATGCACGAGGCTGTAGTTCTGGATGATGGGGCTCTCGTCCTGGAGCCAGACCCGGTGGAACACGACGCCGCCGGTGGCGCCCAGCACGAGGGCCAGCAGCGCGACGCCCTGGACCCACGGCCGTTGCCACCACGGGGCCTGGGGAGCGGGATCCGTTCCCCGGAAGCCGGTGGCTTCGTGCAAAACGCGATGAATCGGGTCGGGGGCAAGGGCCATCACGTCTCTCCGCATCGTTGTATGTCGTTGTCGATCAATGACTTGTAGATGGGTGCCGACTGCTGGCATTCAAGTTGCTGGTTCCAAGGGCAAGTCCGGTGCCCACCAGACGTTTTGAGTCTTCCCCATTTTTCGTGCAAG
>DASYXP010000130.1:0-3924 GCA_035934835.1 Gemmatimonadales bacterium
TTCACCGTACCGCCGAGCCACGTGGTGCTGGAGCTTGCGCCATTCGGCTTGCGGGATGCGACCGTCGCGGTGATGCCGAGGGGTCCCAGGCCGACCGACCCGGTCAGGCCGTAGGCGCTTCCCTTTCCGGCGTCTTGGTTCGGGAATCCGACGTCGGCATTGATCCCGATCCCGGTCCCGATCCCCGAGTTGAACACCGGGAGTCCGGCGACCTGGGCCGAGGCGGGGGCGGCGATCGCCACCGACGCGAGGGCGAATGTCGCGAGGAGCTTCGAGCGCATCTAGGCCTCCTACGGGTGATGAAGGGTCGGGAGCGGACAGGCTCCCGATAAGCACCGGCGCGCCGCAAGCTATCGCGGACGCGCCGGAGAAGTCAATTCAGGCCGTCAGTGGATGAACGCCGCGCTCACGCTCACGCCGTCCAGGTCGCCGATGCCGCCGGCCACCCGGAGGTCCACCCGGCGCGACACCCGCATGTCCACCCCGAGGCCGAGGGTGAAGTCGAGGTGGCTGTTCCCCGACACGAACACGGGCGTCAGCACCGGCTGCACGTACGGGACGAAGCTGATGCTGGAGCCCTCCAGGTCGAGCCGGCGCCCCATCGACAGGCCCACCGGGATCAGGAGCTCCGAACCGCCGCTCACGAACCGGCCCCCGAATCCCAGCGTGAGCGCACCGTCGAGCGGGAACCCCTCGTCGTGGGTCAGCACCCGGGTCCGGCCGTCGACGCCCAGCAGGAGCGCGGTGTTGGCGTTCCCGTTGGGGGCGTCGAACCCGCCGCGGAAGCCGATGTCCCAGGCGTGGCTGCCGATCCGGTAGAACCCCTCGAGGCCCACCCCGCCCCCCACCGGGTCGGAGAGCGAGACCCCTGCCTCCGAGCGCTGGAACGCGCGATACGGGGCGGCGAACACCGGCGTGCCGGTGGACTGCGCGGACAGGGCAACAGGCATCACGGCGCCGGCCAGCAACAGCGCCAGGGTCAGCTTACGCATGGGTGGCTCCTTGCACGTGTTCCGCGACGACGCGGACCGTGTCGTGGGCGACCTGCACGAACCCGCCGCGGACCTGGTACCGGTCGGAGACGTCGCCGCGATGGATGGTCAACACGCCCTCCCCCAGCAGGGTCATGAGCGGGGCGTGGTGCGGCAGCACGCCGACCGAGCCGTCATAGGCCGGGACGGTCAGGGCGTCGGCGTCACCATCGAAGATGGCGGCCTCGGGCGAGATGACCGTGACGCGCATCACGCCGAGGCCAGCTTCTTGGCCTTCTCGACCGCCTCGTCGATCCCGCCCACCATGTAGAACGCCTGCTCGGGCAGGTGGTCGAATTCGCCGGCGATGACCCGCTCAAAGCTCTCCACGGTCTCCTCGAGCTTGACGTACTTGCCCGGGAAGCCGGTGAACTGCTCGGCCACGTGGAACGGCTGCGACAGGAAGCGCTGCACCCGGCGCGCCCGCGCCACCACCTGCTTGTCCTCCTCGGAAAGCTCATCCATCCCGAGGATCGCGATGATGTCCTGCAGGCTCTTGTAGCGCTGGAGGATCCGCTGCACGCCGACGGCCACGTTGTAGTGGCGCTCGCCCAGGTACTGGGCGTCGAGGATCCGGCTCGAGCTGTCGAGCGGGTCGACGGCGGGATAGATGCCGAGTTCGGAGATGGCGCGCGAGAGCACCACCTGCGCGTCCAGGTGGGCAAAGGCGGTGGCCGGCGCGGGGTCGGTCAGGTCGTCGGCCGGCACGTAGATGGCCTGCACCGAGGTGATCGAACCCTTGTTGGTCGAGGTGATCCGCTCCTGCAGGTCGCCCATTTCGGTGGCGAGCGTCGGCTGGTAGCCGACGGCGCTCGGCATCCGGCCGAGGAGCGCGGAGACCTCGGAACCCGCCTGGGTGAAGCGGAAGATGTTGTCGATGAACAGGAGCACGTCCTGGCCCTCGACATCGCGGAAGTACTCCGCCACCGTGAGGCCGGAGAGGCCGACGCGCAGCCGCGCGCCCGGCGGCTCGTTCATCTGGCCGTAGATGAGCGCCACGTTGGGGAGGATCCCCGCCTCCTGGAACTCGAGGTAGAGGTCGTTCCCCTCGCGGGTGCGCTCGCCCACGCCGCAGAACACCGACTTGCCGCCGTGCCCCTTGGCGACGTTGTTGATGAGCTCCTGGATGACGACCGTCTTGCCGACGCCCGCGCCACCGAAAAGACCGATCTTGCCGCCCTTCACGAACGGGGCGATCAGGTCGATGACCTTGATGCCGGTCTCGAAGACCTGGGTCTTGGCCTCGAGGTCGGTGAACTTGGGCGTCTCGCGGTGGATGGCCCACCGCTCCGCCGTGGCCGGGATGGCGGCCCCGCCATCCACCGGCTCGCCCAGGACGTTGAGGATCCGCCCGAGGGGGACGCTCCCGACCGGCACCGAGATGGCGGCGCCGGTGTCGACCACCTTCATCCCGCGGACCACGCCGTCGGTGGTGCTCATCGCCACCGCGCGGACCTGGTTCTGGCCGATGTGCTGCTGCACCTCCGCCACCAGTCGCACCGGCACCGCGCCGGAGCGGTCCTCGAGGAGGAGGGCGTTGTAGATCTCGGGCAGGAGCCCCGGCTCGAATTCGACGTCGAGCACCGGGCCGATGACCTGGACGACCTTGCCGATGTTCTGCGTTGCAGTTGCCATTGCGTTCGGGTCCTTGGGTCTGGTTGTGCACCGGCGGATGGGCGGAGGACGCCAGGTCGCATCAACGATGCGGCGCGCGCGTTCCTCCGGCCGTCCGTCTATCCGTCTATGCGCCTTTGCGCCTAGCCCTGCAACGCCGCGGCGCCGCCGACGATCTCGCTGATCTCCTGCGTGATCGCCGCCTGGCGCTGGCGGTTGTAGCTGCGGCGGAGGAGGTCGATGATCTCCCCCGCGTTGTCGGTCGCATTCTTCATTGCCGTCCGCCGGGCGCCGTGCTCCGCCGCCGCCGTCTCCACCAGCCCGCGGTAGATGGCGTTCCGGACGTACAGCGGGAGGAGCTCGCCCAGGATCCCGTCGGCCGAGGGGCGAAGGATGTAGTCGGGGCGCGCGCCCTTGAGCGCCGGGGCGTCGACCGGGAGGACCCGGAGCGTCGCCGGCGGCGTGCTGATGGCACTCCTGAACTGGGCGTAGACCAGGTCGACGCTCGCGAGCTCCCCCGCCTCGTATGCCGCGATGAGCGGGGCCACGAGCTCGGCGGCGTGGGCGGCGGTCGGCTTGTCGCCGATGTCCTGGCGCTGGGTGGCCATCGGGCGGCCGAGGTACTTGAAGAAGCCGATGCCCTTCCGGCCGACCGCGTGGAGTTCGACCGTGTAGCCCTGGCCTTCGAGGTCCTCGATCCGCCGACGCGCTTCCTTGATCAGGTTCGAGTTGAACCCGCCGGCAAGCCCGCGGTTGGAGGTCACGAGGATCAGCGCCGCGCGGGTGGGCCCGCCCTTGGCCGGCGGCGCCGGGCGCCGCAGCAGCGGGAACCGCTCGGCCAGCTCCGGGCCGTACAGGTCGGCGATGACCTGCGCCAGCGCCTCGGCGTACGGCCGGGCGCCGACCACGCGGTCCTGCGCCCGCTTCAGCTTGGACGTGGACACGAGCTCCATCGTCCGCGTGATCTTGCGGATGTTCTGCGCGGACTTGATCCGGCCCTTGAGCGCCTTGCCCTTGGCCATCGTCAGGCCGGCCGGAAGGTGGACTTGAAGCCGTCGACCGCCGCCTTGAGCTGGGCAGTGAGCTGGTCGTCGAGCGCCCGCTTGGTCCGGATCCCTTCGAGCACCTTCGGGTGCGCCGAGTCGAGGTAGCCCAGGAAGTCCTGCTCCCACTGGCGGATGTGCTTCACGTCGACGTCGTCGAGGTGGCCGTTGGTCACGACCCAGATGATGGCCACCTGGCGCTCGACCGGCACCGGCTGGTACTGCGGCTGCTTGAG
>DASYXP010000145.1:0-1796 GCA_035934835.1 Gemmatimonadales bacterium
TGGGCGGGGATCAACCGGAAGAACGCCTACCTCCACCCCTTCGCGGTGCGGGTGGCGCCGCTCACCATCACCGCCACCCCGGATGAGGCCACGCGGCTGATCCGCGCGGCGATCGCCCGGAAGCACGAGCTGGCCGCCACCACCCACGACGTCCGCTACCAGGCCTACGTCAAGTTCGCCGTGCGCGACTTGTCGAAGCCGCCCGACTCGGCGGCGTCGATCCTGGTCATCACCGAGTCGCGAAGCCGGATCTTCTGGGAGCCTCCCGACCACTACCAGGAGACGATCCTCTCCCGCCGACAGACCGGGAACCTCCGCGCCAGCCAGAACCTCGTCACCGCCGGCGAGATCGCCAATTTCCAGCGCGAGCGGATCGAGTTCCGGCAGTTCTCCGTCGTCTCGCCGATCGCCGACGATGCGCTCGACGAGTACCACTACGCGGTGCTCGACACCCTCGACGTGGGCGGACGCCGGGTCTTCCGCCTGGCGCTGACCCCGCGCTCGGAGGCGGTGCCGCTCTTCATCGGCACGGTCGACATCGCCGATTCGACCTTCGACCTGGCGGGGATCGACGTGGGCTTCGACCGCGCGGTCCACTTCACGGCGCTCCGGGACCTCCGCTACCGCCAGCGGCTCCGCGAGGTGGGGCCTGGGCGATGGATGCCCTACCGGATCACGCTCACGGGGGAGCTTCACCTCACGATCCCCCTGCCGCGCTTTCCGAACCAGCTGGCCTTCGAACACGTCGCCGAATTGAGCGACTTTCAATTCGACCGGGGGGACGCGCCGTCCGACATCAACGAAGTGCGGATCGCCGTCGACCCCGGAGCCGACCGCCCCGACAGCGCTACCTGGGCCGCAACGGAGCAGGCCTTCCCGCTCACCCCCGCAGAGAGCGCCGCGTGGCGGCGGATCGACTCGATCGCCCGGCGGCCCCCCACATTTTCAACGGTGATGCGGCGCGGCCTGGCCACGTCGATCCGCCTGTTCACCGATCCGGTGTACTTCCATTACAACCGCGTCGAGGGCGCGTACCTGGGGCTGGGCGACCGATGGGACCCCCGGCCCGCCCTCACGGCCGCCGGCAGGGTCGGGTACGCCACCGGGAGCGACGAGACGGAGTACGCCCTCTCGGGAAGGGTCCGCCTCTCGGACGAGCAGCGCACCTGGCTCGGCCTCGAGTATCACGACCAGGTGGTGCCCCGGCCCACGTTCGTCTCGGGCTCCTACAACCCGACCGTGCGGGCCCTCCTCTTCCGGGTGGACCCGCTCGACTACTACCGGGAGCGGGGCGCCACGCTCTCCCTCACCACCAAGGTGGCGGACTTCACCGACCTCGAGCTCCGGTACGACGACGAGGCCCAGTCGAGCCTCCCGGTCATCACCGACTACTCGGTGTTCCCCTCGCGCCGCCCACAGCGCCCCAACATCCCCGTCACGCCGGGGCAGCTCCGCGCGCTCGGCGGCACGTTGACCTTCGACTCCCGCCCGCTCCGTCGGCTGGGCACCCGCGACGAACGGCTCCCCGCGGCGGTGTGGACGCGGGTGAGCGTGGGTGCGGAGCTCTCCGAGCCGCTGGTCACGGGCGGCGACTTCCGGTACGAGCGGTATTCGCTGCAGGTCCAGCGGCGGCAGCGGACGCTGGGACTCGGCGTCACCACCATCACCGCCGCAGCGGGGATCGGGTCGGGGGAGCTGCCGCCGCAGCGGTACTTCACCGTCGACTTCGGGATGAAGGCGCTGACCTACCAGAGCGGCGGGTTCAACACCCTGAGCGACACCAACTACGCCGGCAA
>DASYXP010000010.1:0-5343 GCA_035934835.1 Gemmatimonadales bacterium
GGGGGCGCCGCGGCGCCCCCTCGGTGCTATCGGTCGCCCGCCGGTCAGGCCTCGTGCCCCCGATGCGCCACCCGCATCACCCCGAGCGCCAGGCCGACGTTGACCGGCACCAGGAGCGCCAGGATGTCTCCATTGGCCTGCCCGCCGATGACCAGGTGCCAGAGGAGCCCAAGGACCGAGCCCACCGCGATGATGCCGGCCAGGCGCGGCGCCGCCCGGCGCGCCCACGCCCGGCCGGCCGCGAGCGGCCGGAGCGACACGGCGAGCGCCAGTCCCAGCAGGTTGGCCTGCAGGACGTTCTGGTTCCTCCAGGTGGCGGTGTGGTCCGTCAGGGCCCAGAGGCCCGACGCCACGGCCCCGCCGAGCCCCAGCACCAGCGCCACGAGCGCCGCACCGGCCACCCACCACCACCCCGGCCCCCGCCCCGTCCCGGCCGCCAGGAGCGCGCCGAGCAGGAGTCCCACGCCAAGGAACCAGGGGATCCGGGCCCCGTGGTCCACCGGCTCGGGATAGCGGTCGCTCAGCGCGAGCGTGTCCTCGTGCGCCACCAGCGGGAGCCGGACACCGGCGGAGTCGACGGTCACCTCCCGCAGGTGCACCATCATCCGCACCGGCAGGAACATCTCGTGCCACTCGTCGAGCGGCTGGTCCACGGCGGGGCCGAGGAGCAGCATCAGCCCGGTGCGGAGGAAGGGCTGGTCCTGCGTCAGGCGGCGGGTATGGTCGCGGTCGGTGGTGCCGGTGGGCCGCCCGCGGGTCGCGCGGGCGATGGCGCCGCCGAGCGCGCGGTCCAGCGCATCGCGAACGCGGGTGGAGCAGTTGTCACGGTAGTAGTCGTACCGGTAGACCCGGTTCTGGGGCAGGCCGTTCCAGTCGAGGAACTGCTGCAGCGAGAGCCGCTCCGCGGGGGTGAGTCGCAGGGTCTGCTCCCAGAGCGAACGGTGACTGGTGCTCCGGTAGAAGTCGAGCGTGGGTGCGGTGTAGAACGCGGCGGTCCAGTAGTTGAGCCGGCCCTCGAGGAAATGGAGCAGGAACCCCTTCTCCGCGAAGTCGAACATCCCGTAGTTGTACACCAGGTCGAGGCCGGTCCGACGGTCGTGGATGCGGATCATGTTGTGGCCCCACCGCTCCCACACCGCCGCCCCGGGGCCGACGGTGATGACCGACACCTCGAGCTGCGATCCAGGCACCCCCGCCTGGCCGGTCAATGTAGCGGTGGCGGCGACCGAGAGGGCCGCGGCCAGCGCCGCGGCACGCCTCACAGGGCGATCTCCCGGCCCTCGTCGGCGGAACGGTAGATCGCCTCGAGCACCCGGTGGAGCGTCAGGTGTTCCTCGAGGCTCGGCGGCTTCGCGTCGCCCGCCACCGCCGCGATGAAGTGGGCCCATTCGGCGCGCACCGACGCCGAGAACGCGCTCTCCCGGCTCGACGCCCCGGTGGGCGAAACGTCGACCGGCACGCCGTTGAGCTCCTTCCACACCCGGAGCGGGTTGACCCCCGCCGCGCCCTTGGTCCCCCGGAGCCCGACCCCCAGGTGCTCCCCTTCCCCGATGTGGCGCCAGGTCACGTCCACGAAGATCGACTGGCCCTCCTCGCACACCACGAAGGCGCTCCCCGAATGCTCCACCCCACGCTCCCCGCTCGGGCGGTCGAGCGTGGCGCTCACCCGCACCGGCTTCGGATTGCCGGCCAGCCAGAGCCCGAGGTCGAGCACCGACAGCCCGAGGTCGAGCATCGCGCCGCCCCCCGACTCGGCCCGCCGCTGCCGCCAGCCCAGCTGCGCCCGGCTCGGCCGGAACACATGCCACGCCCCCTGCACGCCGTCGATCTGGCCCAGCTCCCCGCTCTGCACGAACCCGCGGACCGTCTGCACGTCGGACCGGTAGCGGTGGTTCATCCCCACCATGACCACGCGGTCGCGCTTCTGCGCCGCCTTGGCGATCCGCTGCGCCCCCGCAAGGGAGGTGGCGAGCGGCTTCTCCACCAGGGCGTGGAGCCCGGCCGAGAGCGCCGCCAGCACGTGGCTCTCGTGCAGGTGGTTGGGCGTGGCGATGAGCAGCGCGTCGAGGGCCTCCGCCTCGAGCAGCTCCTCGATGTCGTTGAAGGTGTTCTTGACGTCGAACCGGGACGCCAGCGCCCGGGCCTTGGGGAGGTCGCCGTCGCAGAGCGCCACGACGTCGACCTCCTTCATGCGGCGGAGGACCGGCAGGTGGGCCACCTGGGTCACGGCGCCGGCGCCGATGATGCCGAGCCGGAGGGGAGCGGTCATGGGGTGGTGTCCCTGGGAAGGGTCAGAACTGCCGGGTGAGCGAGGCGCCCGGGAAATATGCGGCGAGGATCTGCGGATAGCGCTGCCCTGCCCGGGCGCGCCCGATGGCGCCCCACTGGCAGAGCCCGACGCCGTGGCCCGCTCCGCGCCCCTCCGCCACGAGGCCGGCGAGGCGGCCATCGGCGTTGAGCGGCCGAAGGGTGAACGCCGCGCTCCGCAGGATCTCCTGGCCCGGCGGCACCAGCACCCGGCGGATCGCGGCACCCTCGACCGTCACCGTTCGGGTGCCGAGCCGGATGACGAGCCGGGCCACCCGATCCGAGACGGTGCGCCCCGCCACCGTGATCCCGCGCACGACCGTGACCTCGGAGGCGCGGACGCCGCTCTCCACCGGGAGGGTGCGCCGGAGCGCCGACACGAGCTCGGCGGCGGTCCAATCCTCGCGCCACTGGTAGCGCGGCGAGATGCGGCAGTACGGGAGGCCGTCCCCGTCGACGTCGGCGATCGACCGCAGGTACGGGCGGCGGCCGCCGGAGAACACCTCCGCGGCGTCGGCGGTGCGCCCGCCGCAGGTCGAGTGGAAGAACGCATCGATGGGACGCCCCTGCCAGGTGAGGATCTGGCCCCGCGTGGCGCGCACCGCCCGCCACGCCTGTGGCGTCTCGCCCTGGACGCCGTCGTAGCGCTGGTCGCCGATGTTGGCCGCGAGGTCGAAGCCCTGCGCCCGCCAGCGCCCGGCGTTCCGCACCGCGTAGGTCCGCGAGACCACCGCCTGCGCCATCGCGGCCTGGTCATCGCCCTCGGGGTGGTCGCCCAACTCGGCCGACACCACCCCCGCGAGGTACGACTCGATCCCCACCCGCTCGACGACCGAGATGCCGGCGCCCGTGCGGCGGACCTCGACCGTGCCACGGTAGTCCCGGCCATTCACCCGCACGAAGCCATCTGGGTCCGCCGGTGCGAAGACGAGGGGCGCCGACGCCCGGGTCCGGCCGTCGTCGCCGGCGAGCGCCAGCCCCCGGTCGTCCGCCGCCACGAGCTCCGTCCGCCCGCTCCGGAGCTCGCCCGAGGCGCCGAACCGGAGCGCGTCCCCGCCGCCCACTTGCACCCGCGGCGCCCCGGCCAGCAGGCCCACCGAGAGCAGCGGTTCGGCGGCCCCCCCGCCCGGCGCCAGGATCGGCGGGGCAGCCGGCGACGCGCACGCCGAGGCGAGCGCGGCCGCCACGACGCCGGCCCTCCACGCGGGCCTCAGCTGCGGAAGTTCCCGAACTTGAGCTCGATCCCGAAGTCCTGCGTCCGCAGGTACGCGATGACGGCCTGCAGGTCATCCCGGGACGGGCTGGTCACCCGGACTTCGTCCCCCTGGATCGACGCCTGCGCCTTCTTGAAGCCCTGGTCCTTGATCGCCTTCACGATGGCCTTGGCATTGTCCTTGTCGATGGCCTGCTTGAGCGTCGCGACCCGCCGCACGCTCTCCCCGGCGCCGGGGATGTCCTCCCCGACCTCGAGGTTCTTCAGCGGCACGCCGCGCTTGGTGAGCTTGGTGCGGAGGACATCGAGGAGGGATTCCATCCGGAAGGCGTCGTCGGCGGACAGGCGGATCTCCGCCTTGACCCGGTCGAACTCCACCGTGCAGTGCGTGCCCTTGAAGTCGTAGCGCTGGGCGACCTCCTTCAGCGCCTGGTTGACCGCGTTGTCGACCTCCTGGAGGTCGGCGCCGGTCGATACGTCGAAGGAGGGGTTGGAGGCCATGCGCGTCCCGGTGAACGGTCACCGGTCAACAGTAAACGGGGGCGGAGCGCGATGGGAGGCGCGCGTTCGCCGTTCCCCGCGGTCGCCGCCTACGCCAGGAAGCTCTCGAGGGCCTTGGCCCGGCTCACGTGGCGGAGCCGGGTGAGGGCCTTTTCCTTGATCTGGCGGACCCGCTCCCGGGTGATGCCGAGGAGGCTGCCGATCTCCTCGAGGGTCATCGGCTCCGGACCGTCGAGGCCGAAGTAGAGGCGGAGGATCTTCGCTTCCCGCTCCTTGAGGGTGCCGAGCACTTCCTCGATCGACTCAGTGAGCGCGTGCTCGAACGTCTCCGCGTCGGGACCGGGATTCTGGGTGTCGGGTAGGTAGTCGAGGAGGCGATTGTCCTCGCCCGGGGTCATCGGCGCATCGAGCGAGAGGTGGTTCTGGGAGATGGAGAGCGTCTTCTGCACCTCCTCCATCGAGATGTCCATCCCCTCGGCGATCTCCGACGGCGTGGGCTCCCGCCCCAGCTCCTGCAGCAGCGCGCTCGAGCGCTTCCCGATGCGGTGGAGCGTCCCCGCCCGGTTGAGCGGCACCCGCACGATCCGGCTCTGCTCGGCCAGCGCCTGAAGGATGGCCTGCCGGATCCACCAGACGGCGTAGGAGATGAACTTGATCCCCTTCGTCTCGTCGAACTTGTGGGCCGCGCGGATGAGCCCGAGGTTGCCCTCGTTGATCAGGTCGGACAGCGAGACGCCCTGGTTCTGGTACTTCTTCGACACCGAGACCACGAAGCGGAGGTTGCTGCGGACCAGCTTGTCGAGCGCCTCGGCCTCGCCCTTGCGGATGCGCTGGGCAAGGTCGACCTCCTCGGCCTGGGAGATCAGCGGGTACTTGCTGATCTCGCGCAGGTACTGGTCGAGCGAGCCTTCGTCCGCGAGGGACGGGCCCCGCTTGCCGGTTCCGACTTGCATCGGGCGCATCGGTCAGGAGGTCTCGACGGAACGGGACGGATCAGCGGCCCCGGCGCCGCCAGCGGCGGCGCTCGGCAGCAGCGCAGGGGTCGAGCAGTCGTGGAGCGCTTTCCACCGGGAAGATCCCACCCGCCCGCGCCCGCCTGTGCGTGCGCCGCGTCCAGCTTTCGGAACCTTAGCCGGGGGGACAGGGGCGCGCAACGGGGGCGTCGGTGAGCGGTGAGAGGTGAGCGGTAAGCGGTACGCGGTGAGAAGTCTGCGGACGCGCGATACGGAAATCGTTCGTCGTCCCGCTCACCCCTCACCGATCACCGCTCACCGTGCTCACCCGTCGTAGTTGTCGATCTGCGCCCGCTGCAGGGTGCCGGA
>DASYXP010000192.1:0-12155 GCA_035934835.1 Gemmatimonadales bacterium
GGCGCCCTGCGCCGCGAGCGCGCCCGTCACTTCGGCGAGCGCCGCCTCCAGGTTCTGGTCGGCCACGACGCGGCTCACCAGCCCGAGTTCGAGCGCCTCGCGGGCATCGACCGGCCGGCCGGACGCCACCAGCTCGAAGGCCCGCTTTTCCCCGACCAGCCGCCGCAGGATGGCCATCACCATCGCGGGCACGAATCCGCGGCGGATCTCCGGATACCCGAACTGGGCGCTCTCGGCGGCCAGGACGATATCGCACGCGGTGGCCAGCCCCGCACCGCCGGCCAGCGCCCGTCCGTGGACCAGCGCCACCACCGGCTTCGGGAGCGCGCGCATCCGCTCGAAGACGCCGCCGAGCCGGCGGGCGGAGGCCTCGTTGGCCGCGGGATCGAGGTCCGCCGAGGCGAGGAGCTCCTCCAGGTCGGCACCGGCACAGAAGTCCTTCCCCGCCCCACGGACCACGACCACCCGGACGCCGGCATCGAGCTCCGCACGCTCGAGCTCCTCGTGCAGGCGCTCGACCATCGCCGCGGAGAGCGCGTTCCGCTTCCCGGCGCGGTCGAGGGTCAGGGTCAGGATGCCGGCGTCGAGCCGGACGGAGAGCGGCGATGCCGGGCTCATCGTCCGGCCTGGAGGGCCGCGCGCGGCAACGTCTTCCGCACGTCCGAAGGCACCGGGACCCGCATCCGCAGCAGGGCCGTCGAATAGACCTTGCCCTGGGCGTCGGTCTTGAGCGACAGCGTGCCGCCGCCGTCGAGCGCGCCGTGGAGGAGGAAGTTGAGCGCGTGGAGGTTCGGCAGCTCGAAGCGCTCCACCCCCGACACCATGCCCTTGAAGTGCCGTGCCACCCGCGCGACGGTCACCTCGCGACGGAGGAGCTCATACCAGGCGGGGCGGAGTGCGATGAGGCCCACGTTGGCGGTATCGCCCTTGTCGCCGGAGCGCGCGTGCGCGAGCCAGCGGAGCTGGACGGACGCCTGGCCGGCAGGCACCGGACGCGCCCGGCCCTTCGCTGCCGCACGTGCCCGCTTCACCTTTGCCACGATCCCCCCTTGTCGATCACGTCCATCCGGCCCGCCCGCTCACGCCTCGAGGATCTCCACCTTCACGAACGGCTCGATCTCGCGTCGGTCGACGAGCGCGGGCCAGTACGCCACGATCTCCTCCACCGCCGGCCGGCCACCGGCGAACCCGGTGACGCTCGGCGGCCCGGTGAGGACCAGGGGCGCGATCTCCCGGGTGAAGCGCTCCACCGGCGCCCGCTCCCGCGCCCGCACGCCGACGCGGAGCTGGACCTCCGCCAATCCGGCGCTCGGCGCCCCGGCGAGCCGGCCATGGGTGGCATCGACGCCGACGAACTCGGTCAGCACCTGCTCGAACTCGAGCCCGAGATCCTGGAGCCGCTGGCGGAGGATCTTGTCGGCCGCGCGGGCCTTGTCATAGGCGTCGGGCCACGAGTAGACGAGGGTGCCGACGGCCTTGTAGCCGTAGAAATACGCCACCGACACCTTGAGGAGCCCGGTCCGGGGGCGGCCCCGGATGCCCCGCACGGACACGCGGTCCTTCCCGGCCGCCGCGAGGCGGATCGTGGTGAAGTCGGCGACGCCGTCGGGGGTGATGTAGTTGTGCGGGTCGCCCATCTCATACACGAGCTGCTCGGACACACTTGCCACTGACACGACGCCGCCGGTGTGCGGATGCTTGGTGACGACGAACGTGCCGTCGGGCGCCGCCTCGACGATCGGGAACCCGGGGTCGGCCATTCCAGGCACCCGGCGCCAGTCCTTGAGGAGGTTACCGCCGGACGCCTGGGCGCCGCACTCGATGATGTGCCCGGCAATGGTGCCGGCGGCGATCCGGTCCCAGTCGTCGACCTTCCAGCCGAACTCGTGCACCAGCGGCCCGAGGGTCAGCCCGGTGTCAGTGACGCGCCCGGTGATCACGATGCCGGCCCCCTGGTCGAGCGCCGTCACCACCGGCGCCATACCGAGGTACGCGTTGGCCGAGACGACCTTGTCGCGGATGTCCGAGAGGGGGCGCCCGGTGTCCATGTCGTTGAGCGCGTGACCCTTGGCGATCAGCTCGTCCAGGCGCGGCAGGATGTCGTCGCCGGCGACGAGCCCGACCTTGACCTTCCCGCCGAGCCCCAGCTTCCGGGCCGACGCCACCACCGCTTCGGCGCACGCCCGCGGGTTGACGCCGCCGGCGTTGGAGGTGACCCGCACGCCGCGGGCCACGAGCTCCGGCAGCAGGCGCTCCATCAGCGGCGGGAAGTCCTTGGCGTAGCCGAGCTTCGGGTCACGGGACTTCTGCTTCTGCATGATGGACATCGTCACCTCGGCGAGGTAGTCCATCATCAGGTAGTCGATCGGGCCGCCGAGCACCTGGCGGACCGGCGCCTCGAGCCAGTCGCCCCAGAAGCCCTGGCCGGCGGCAACGCGTACGGTTCGGTCCATCAGCGCATCAGCAGCCCCGTCGGGGCCCCCAGTTGAAGTTCGCGGGTCCATACCGGACCGCCATCGACCTGCGCGGTGAGCACGCCGAGCGGCGAGAAGCCGGGATCGAGGTCCCACCCGAGCGCCGGCATCGGGTAACGGGCCGTCGCCCGGGCGCCCGGGGCCACCACGATCGGAGCCGCCGGGGCGGCCGGGAGCGGTACCGTCGAGTCGGGATCGGCGTAGTACCGCACCGTCAGGGTGGCGCCCCACGCGGCGGTGTCGGGCGCCGTGGCGAGGCCCGGCGAGAGCGTCACGTCGATCGGCGTCGGCCCGTCCCTCGGCGGGAGCCTTGCCGCGAGGCGCCCGACCGCATAGTTGAGCGCCAGTTCCCCGAGTTCCCGGCCCGACGCGTCCAAGATATCGAGGCCGAGGTCGGTGAAACGAGCCCACTGGTCCGGATCCATCCCGACATCGACCCGGACCGTCCGGGCCCAGGCGGGGGCGACGAACGGGACCATCACCTCATGGGAGCCGTGCTCGAGGAGGGGCACCGAGCGGACCGCACCGACCACCCTCCCGCCGAGGACGACGTCGATCGGTGAGGCGGTCGGGTTCGTCACGTCGGCCCGGATGCCGGCGGAGTCGCGGGCGCCGGAGAGCACCAGCGGCGCCATCGTGACCTTGACCCGGGGTGCCGCGGCGCCGCCGGGCGGAGTGGCGGCATCGACCTCGTAGACGCCGGCGACGACGTCCGCCGCATCGACGTTGAACGACGCGACGCCGCCGGAGACCGACGCCTCGCGTTCGTGGCCGTCCCGGAAGGGCATCCCGCCCGGCTCGTGCAGGAAGGCGCCCACCACCTCATCGGGGCCGGCGGCCGCGACGTCGACCTGGAAGGGCCGGCCGGTGTCGGCGATGAAGAACCAGCGGCGTTCGGCGCCGCCGGGCAGCTGACCCGTTCGCTGCTCGAACGAGGGTGCGACGGCGACCGGCGTCACCACCGTGTTCTCGAGCCGCACCAGGGCGCCGGCCATCGAGTCGTCTCCCCAGCCGGTGACGACGCCGACGTGGAGACCGGGGGCGCGGAGCGCGTCCGCGCGATAGCGCACCGTGACCGCGACCGGCGCCCCGCGCAGCGTGACGGCGGCCGGCGCGACGAGCCACGTGGTGTCGGCGCGAAAGGTGAGGGTCAGCGGCGCGGAATCGCCGGCGGGGCGGGAGAGCACGAATGCCTGGAGCGTGTCACCGGGACCCAGCAGCCCGGCGGGCCGGTAGGCCGCGGTGCCCCGCCCCGTGAGCGGCGCGCCGACCGCGGCATCGACCTCGGGGTAGCGGAACCTGCCCGCGAGCCAGGCCCAGGCGCGGCCGAGATTGGGAAGTCCATCGCCCTGGCCGACGGGAGTGTGGCCGGCGATCGGTTGGGCAGTGGCCATCAGCGCCTGCCGGATGCGCCGCGCCTCGATCGGCTGGCGTCGCTCCGTGAGCGCGGAGGCGAGGACGGCGGCCAGCCCCGCCGCGTACGGCGACGCCATGCTGGTCCCCTGCAGCACCTCCTGGCCCCGGTGCCAGGGCGGCACGAGCGAGTAGGCCATGCCGGGGGTCACGATGTCGGGCTTGGCGCTCTCGCCGCCGCGGGAGCTGAAGTACGCCAGGACGTCGGGCTCGCGCCGGTCGCGGGTGAAGAAGACGGCGGGCAGCGTCGCGCCGACGGAGAGCACCCGACGGGCCGACCCGGGGAAGCCGAGCGACGAGACCCCCGGGCCGTCGTTCCCGGCGCTGACGGCGAACGTGACGTCCGGGTGCCGGGCCAGGACCGAGTCGATGAGGTGGTCGATCCGGGGTGCCACTCCCGGCTCGTTGCCGACGCCGAAGCTCATGTTGACGACGAGCGGCAGGCGCCGGTCGGCGGCGAAGCGGATGGCGTACTCGAGCGCGCCGAGCATCGCCCCCGTGACCGAGATGCCGCCGTGGGCATCGTTCGCGATCTTGAGGCCCAGCACCTGGGCGCCCGGCGCCACGCCGTCGAAGGCCGGCACACCGTAGAGGTCGTGCCCGGCGGCGATCCCCGCGACGTGGGTGCCGTGTCCACTGGTGTCGAAGAAGAGGTCGAGGAACGGCGCGCCGTCCCGGGTCGAGAGGTTCGCCGCGAAGGTGAGCGCCGGCGCGTGGCCGGGGGGCGCCCAGCCGAAGGTCTCGCGGGCCACGAGGTAGTCGTGGACCGGCCGTTCGTTCAGGAGGCTGCCATCGCCGTCGGTGTCGGCGAAGAGCACCCAGCCGTCGCTGGCGCGGGTGACGATGACCGGCAGCGTGTCGCCGACGACGTTGTTCCAGTTGACGTCGGCTTCAGGCCCGTCCCCGAGCGTCGACTCGCGGAGCGTGCCGGCGTACCAGGGGCCCGCGTTATTGAACGTCCGGACCCGGCCGAAGCCGCGGAGCACGTGCCCCGCGACGATGACGGAGTCGCCAGCGGGCATCACCGGGGTGAGCGCGATGCGGCCTTCACCCGAGAAGTCGCGGAGGTCGAGAAGCTTGGGTTCGTCGGTCGTGGTGAGGGACAGGCCACCCTGGCCCGGGTCGATCCCGCTGTCGAGGATGGCGATGAGCACGCCGCGCCCGTCCCAGATCGGGTGCTCGCGACGGAAGGAGGTCACCCCGGAGGACGCCAGCGGCATCAGGCCGCGTTCGGCGGCGTCGGCGGGGGGGAGGAGGTAGGCGGCGTCGGCGCGCGCGGCCACGACGCCCGGCGGGGCCGGCCCGGCATCGGGCGCGGCGCCGAGCGCCTGGAACGTGCCGGGCGAGGCGGCGCACGCCGCCGACAGTGCCAGGCAGGCGACCGACCAGGCCTGCCGCATCCGGGTCAGCGCCCCGCCGCGTCGAGCGGCGGAAGGACGTAGGGGCCGAAGTGCGGCCCCGCGTAGCGCCCGACCACGTCGAGGAGGAAGGCCAGGGTGGGCCGGGTCTCCTCCGCGGTGATGATGCCGTCGACGAACCCGCGGGCGCCGGCGTACTTGGCGTCGAGCTGGTGCTCGTAGTCGGACTTCATCGCCTCGACCGCGGCGGCGAGCGCCGGTGCCGGCGGGGCGCCGGCCGCGCGGGCCCGCTCCAACTCGGGGCCGTGCACCGCGCCCACGGCGGACTCCCCTTCCATCACCGCCATCCGGCCGGTGGGCCAGCTGACGATGAAGTCGGGATCGAACCCCTGCCCCGCCATCGCATAGTAGCCGGCGCCGGAGGCGTGGTTGAGCGTCAGCACCAGCTTGGGCACCGGGGCCGTGGCCATCGCCTCGACGAACCGGGCGCCGGCCCGGATGATCCCCGAGTGCTCGGCCTCGGGCCCGACCATGAACCCGCTCACGTCCTGCAGGAAGAGGAGCGGGATCCCCTCGCGGCCGGCGTTCTCGATGAAGTACGCCGCCTTCTCCGCGCTCTCGGTGTAGACGATGCCGCCGAAGGTCGGACGTTGGCCCGGGGCGCCCTTCACCACGCCGCGCGCGTTGGTGATGACCGCGACGGGGCGCCCTTCCACGTGGCCGTGCCCGCAGAGGAGCTCACCGGCGACGTCGGGCTGGAACTCCGCGAGCGTCCCGCCGTCGAGCACGCACTTGAGCACCTCGCGCATATCGTACGACAGGCGATGGTCGTGCGGGAGCAGGTCGTAGAGGTCGGCGGGCGGCCGGGCGGCCGCGCGCGCCGGAACGACCCGCTGGGCCGTGGCGGCGTGCGGGAGGCGCGCGACGTAGGCGCGGACCTGGCGGAGGCAGTCCTGGTCGTCCGGGGCGCGGTAGTGGGCCACGGCGCTCACGGACGTATGGGTCCGGGCCCCGCCCAGGGTCTCGGCATCGATGGTCTGGCCGGTGGCGCCCTTGACCAGGTTCGGGCCGCCCAGTCCCATGAAGCTCGTGCCCTCGACCATGAAGATGACGTCGGAGAGTGCCGGCAGGTACGCGCCGCCCGCGACGCAGCTCCCCATCACCGCGCTCACCTGGGGCACGCGGAGGTAGCGCCGCATCAGCGAGTTGTAGTAGAAGATCCGGGCCGCGCCATACTGGCCCGGGAAGACGCCGCCCTGGTACGGCAGGTTGACGCCGGCGCTGTCGACCAGGTAGACGATCGGGATCCGCTCGCGCATCGCCGCTTCCTGGGCGCGGAGGATCTTGGTGATGGTCTCGGGCCACCAGCTCCCGGCCTTGACCGTCGCGTCGTTGGCGACGACGACGCACTCCCGCCCCTCGACCCGGCCGATGCCGGTGATGACGCCCGCCGCGGGCGCCTGGCCGTCGTACCGGTCGTAGGCGACGAGGAGCCCCATCTCGAACCAGGGGCTCGACGGGTCGAGGAGACCGGCCACCCGCTCCCGCGGGGTGAGCTGCCCCTTGGCGCGCATCCTGGCGGCCCGCTCCGGCCCGCCCCCCTGGCGGAGGCGGACGGCGAGCGCCTGGTAGTCGTCGGTGAGCTCGCGGAGCCGCGAGGCGCGCGGCGCGGCGGTCAATCGCGGAGGTGGGCGGCGGCCCACTCTTGGATGTAGGCGACGAGCGACATGGTGGGCGTGCCGGGGCCGAAGAGCCGGCCGACGCCCAGCGCCTCGAGCTGCTCGATGTCGTCCTGCGGGATGATCCCGCCGCCGGTCAGGAGGATATCGCCCCGGCCCTCGGCGTCGAGCAGCTGCTTGACGCGGGGGAAGAGCGTCATGTGCGCGCCCGAGAGGATCGAGAGCCCCACGACGTCCGCGTCCTCCTGCACCGCGGCGCGCGCGATCATCTCCGGCGTCTGGTGGAGCCCGGTGTAGATGACCTCCATCCCCGCGTCCCGGAGGGCGGCCGCCACCACCTTGGCGCCGCGGTCGTGGCCGTCGAGGCCGGGCTTGGCCACCAGCACCCGGATGGGGCGCTTGAGGGTGGCGGCGGGGGCCTGCTGGGGAGCCATCATCATCATCGTCGGACCTCAGGCGGCAAGGTGTTCGTGGATCGGCGCACGGAGCTTCACTTGAAGCGCAGGATGGCGGCGAGGCCGTCGACGCCGCGCGCGGCCTCGGCGTCGTAGAGCACATCGAGGTCGATCCGCTGGCGGAGCGCCTCTTCGAGCGCCTCGTCGATCACGTCGGCCACGGGCTCGGGCTCCCCCTCCCCACGCCACGCCTCACTCTTGCCGGGGATGACCAGGCGGCCGGACCCGGCCAGGCGGTACCCCGGCACCGTGGCGTCGCCGTGGACCAGCAGCGTCCGCACCTGCCCCGTGGAAAGGGCCTTGAGCGTCGGCACGACGCCGTTGGTCGACCAGCCCCGGCCGACCCGCTCGCGCATCGCGGCGACGTCGGCCCGCTCGCGCGCCCGCTCCCACTCGTGGCGCACGTCGAGGGCGGCGGCATACACCGCGCTCGGCGTGGCCTCCCGCGGGTTGAGGCTTCCGTGCCCGATCAGGCGCTCGGCAAGATAGGGATGCAGGAACGGCTCGATGGCCGTGGCCGCAGCTCCCTGCCCCAGGAGCACGATGGCCCGTGCCGGCTCGGCCCGGTCGACCAGGAAGAGCTGCTGCGCCACCGCTTCCCAGTGCCGCTGCTGCACGCTGCGGATGCGGTTGTGATAGGCGTGCTCGCCGACGCGGGAGGACACCCGGCGACCGGAGCGCGGGCGCGGCCGACCCGGGGCCGAGTCGTCGGCCAGGACGGGCGTCCCGACCGGCTCGGCGCCGAAGGCCGTGACCTGGAAGAACCGGGCGCTCGCGCGGTCGGCCACCACCACGAGGAGGCGCCCGATCTCGTCCTCCACGCCCGCCAGCTCGCGCACCAGCGGCACGCGCTCGACCGAGAGCCGGGACCGATGCACCGAGGGGAGCGGGATGGCCTCGAAGAGCTTCCGGGCACCGCTCACGAACACGGCGACCCCCTGCGCGTGGGGGAGCCGGTCGTGGGACCCGAGGTACTCGCGGAGCCGCTCGAGGTCGGCCCGGGCCTCCTCGCGCTCGGCGCGGGTGAAGTCGCGGCGTTCCAGCGCCTGCTCGGCGACCTTGAGCCGGTTCTTGAGCTTGATGAGGTACTTGCCCCGCGCGCGGTCGCGCGGCTCGAGCTTGAGGTAGCAGGACACCACGGGCGGCCCGCTCCGTTCGCGGGCGAGCCGTTCGATCTGGCGGGCGATGGGGGATGGCATAGGACGGCCTGCTAGAAGAAGACCGGCTCCCGGTAGGAGCCGTAGACGTTCTCGAGGACGTGGCGGATCTCGAAGAGCGTGCAGTACGCGCGCGCGCAGTCGAGCATCGCCGGGATCACGTTCAGCTCCGCGACGGCGGCCGAGCGGAGCGCCTCCAGCCGCCGGTCGACGAGCGCCTGGTCGCGGCCGGCGCGCATCTTCGCCATCCGCTCCCGCTGCTGCCGTTCGGCCGCATCGGAGATCTTGAGGATCTCCGGCGCCGCCTCCTCGGCCTCCTCGAAGCGGTTCAGGCCCACGACCACCTTGGACCCGGCCTCGACCTCGGACTGGAAGCGGGCGGCCGACCGGGCGATCTGGCGCTGGAACCAGCCCGTGTCGATGGCGGCCACGACGCCGCCCTGGGCGTCGATCTCGGCGAAGAGGCCCATCGCCTCGCGTTCCATCTGGTCGGTGAGCGACTCGACGAACCACGATCCGCCGAGCGGGTCGTGGGTGTTGGGCACGCCGGTCTCGTAGGCGAGGATCTGCTGGGTGCGGAGCGCCACCCGCACCGAGTGCTCGGTCGGGAGGGCCAGCGTCTCGTCGAGCGCGTTGGTGTGCAGCGACTGGGTGCCGCCCAGCACGGCGGCGAGCGCCTGGTACGCCACCCGCACGACATTGTTCATCGGCTGCTGGGCGGTCAGGGAGACGCCCGCAGTCTGGCAGTGGAAGCGCATCTTCCAGCTGCGCGGATCCTTCGCCCCGTACTTGTCGCGCAGCACGCGGGCCCAGATGCGGCGGGCGGCCCGGAGCTTGGCGATCTCCTCGAAGAAGTCGTTGTGGACGTCCCAGAAGAACGAGAGCCTCGGCGCGAACGCATCCACGTCGAGGCCCCGCGCCACCCCGTGCTCCACGTAGCAGAAGCCGTCGGCCAGCGTGAAGGCCAGTTCCTGCGCCGCCGTGGCGCCGGCCTCACGGATGTGGTAGCCGGAAATGGAGATGGTGTTCCACTTGGGGGTGTGGACGCTGCCCCACTCGAAGAGGTCCACGATGACCTTGAGCGCCGGCTCCGCGGGGTAGATCCACGCGTGCTGCGCCATGTACTCCTTGAGGATGTCGTTCTGGATGGTGCCCTGGAGCTTCTCGATCGGGATGCCCTGCTTCTCGGCCGCGGCCACGAAGAAGCAGAAGAGCATCGCCGCCGGGCCGTTGATCGTCATCGAGACCGACACCCGGTCGAGCGGGATGCCGTCGAAGAGGGTCTCCATGTCGGCCAGGCTCGAGATGGCCACGCCGCACTTGCCGACCTCCCCCTCCGACCGGGGATGGTCGGAGTCGTAGCCCATCAGGGTCGGGAAGTCGAATGCCACCGAGAGCCCGGTCTGGCCCCGCTCGAGCAGGAACTTGTAGCGGCGGTTGGTGTCCTCGGCGGTGCCGAAGCCGGCGAACTGCCGCATCGTCCAGAGCTTGCCGCGGTAGCCGGTGTGGTGGATGCCGCGGGTGTAGGGGAACTCCCCCGGGAGCCCGACCGCCGCCCCGTCAGCGGCAACATCGAGCGGGGTGTAGAGCGGGTCGACCGCGTGCCCGGAAATGGTCGTGAAATCGCTGTCGTCGCGCACCGGCAGCGCCCCGGCGACCCGCCGCCACGCGTCCACCTCGGCGCGCAGCCGCTCGAGCTCCCGGTCCTTCCGGGCCAGCTCCGCCTCCAGATGCCCCTTGGCCATCGGTCCCCCTCCTTGCCCTAGACGCGTGCGCCCTGGCGCACCTGATCGAGCACGTCGGCGGCGACCTCGTACGGGCTCTGCCGCCCCGCCGCCACCTCGCCGAGGCGCTCGCGCACCAGCCGGTCGGCCTGGGTCTCATCCCAGAGCCACTGTTGCAGGTGCCGGGCCACCACCTCACGGATCCGGTCGCTGATGCGGCGCCGGCGGCGTTCGCCCAGTTCCCCGCTCCGCTCCAGCCACGTGGCGTGCCGGTCGAGCGCGGCGACGAGGTCATCCACGCCGTCTCCCGCGGCGGCGACCGTCGCCAGCACCGGCGGCAGCCAGGCGTCAGCGGCGGGGTCGCCCGCCTCGGCACGCACCCGCCGCGCCGACCCCGGCGCCGACTTGAGGGCGCCGTGATGCGCTGGCACGTGGCGGAAGCCGTGACCCGACCGGATGCCGAGTGAGACCTCGATCTCCTGGCGCAGGCGGTCCGCGCCGGGGCGGTCGGCCTTGTTGACCACGTAGACGTCGGCCGCTTCCATCACGCCGGACTTGAGCGCCTGGATCCCATCGCCCGACTCGGGGACGAGCACCAGGAGCGTGGTGTCGGCGGAGCGGGTGACGGCGAGTTCCGACTGCCCCACCCCGACGGTCTCGATCAGGATCCTCTCGAATCCAGCGGCGTCGAGGACATCGCACACTTCGCGGGTGGACGTGGCGAGCCCGCCGAGCGAGCCGCGGGTGGCCATCGAGCGGATGTAGACGTCGCGATCGAGCGCCACCGATTCCATCCGGATGCGGTCGCCCAGGAGCGCACCACCGGTGAACGGACTGGTGGGGTCGACGGCCACGACGGCCACCTTATGCCCCTGCGCCCGGAAGGCGAGGATGAGGCGCTCGGTGAGCGTCGACTTCCCGGCACCCGGCGGGCCGGTGATCCCGATCCGGCGCGCCCGGCCGAGCCGGGGATGGAGCCCCACCAGCAGCTCCTCGAAGCCGGGGCGCCCGTTCTCCACCACCGAGATGGCGCGGGCCAGCGCCGGGGTGTTGCCGGCGGCGATCTCGGAGGCCAGGGCGGACGCGTGCATATAAGGAAAGGTCGCGAGGGCGGGCCGGAGGGGCAAGGAGGCGCGCCTCCGCCTCAGTCTCCACCCGGCGTCACAGGATCAGCGCCCGTGCGGTCGGTTCATCGAGCGGGGCACCGGGGTGGCTCACGGGGTCTCCCGGTCGAGGCTCGTCACGCCGCCCGCGGCCCGGACGAGGATCCGCTCGGCGCGCGCGGGGGATGCCTGGAGGACGTCGAACTCGAGGCCACGGAGGGTGAAGCGCTCCCCCGCCTGCGGGATCCGCCGCGCCAGCTCCGCCACGAGGCCCGCGACCGTCGTGGCCGTGGTGGCCGGGAGCGTCACGCCGAAGCGGGCGTTCACCTCCGCGAGGGGCGTGGCCGCGTCTGCCTCGAGGGGCGCGGGCCGGGCCGTTGCCGGGGAGCCCGGGCCGTCGAGCTCGTCGAAGACCTCGCCCACCAGCGCCTCCAGCAGGTCCTCGAGCGTGGCGATGCCCAGCGTGCCGCCGAATTCATCGAGCACCACGGCCAGGTGCCGGCGCTCCCGCTGCATCTCGAGCAGCAGTTCGCCGCAGCTGCGGCTCCCGGGCGTGAGCGTCACCGGGCGCACCGGGACCGGGGCCCCCTCCCCGACGGTCAGCAGGTCGAAGGCGTGCACCATCCCGACGACCTCGTCCAGTGTGCCGCGATAGACCGGGAGCCTGCTGTATCCACCCTGGGCAAAGGCCTCCGCGATCTCATCGCGGGTGGCGCCCTCAGGCACGGCGACGACCTCGGTGCGCGGCGTCATCACCTCGCGCACCGGACGCTCGGAGAATGTCATCACGCC
>DASYXP010000212.1:0-1714 GCA_035934835.1 Gemmatimonadales bacterium
GAGCGACCGAAGGATCTCGAACCGATGCCGGCGGCAGCGGGCACGCAGCGGATCAACGACCAATCGACCATCGGTTTGAGATCCTTCGGGGCCTGAAGGCCCCTCAGGATGACGGGCGGTTGCTGGGCGTCGGGTCGCCGCAGGCGACCCCCACGCCCACGAGACCCCCACACCCAGGAGACCAACCACTCACCACCAGCCTCTTGCTTCGGGCTGTGTTCGGTAATATATTACGAGCATAAATAAGTGACTCAAAATACTCCACTTTGACATTTGAGGGCCTTATGGCGGCGGACGAGACCACCAAGCTGGACGCGGAGCGCAAGAAGGCCCTGAACCTGGCCATCACCCACATCGAGAAGACCCTGGGCAAGGGCTCCATCATGCGGATGGGGGCCGACACCCCGCGGGTCAAGGTGGCGGCCATCCCCACGGGGGCCATCAACCTCGACGCCGCCATCGGGATCGGCGGGGTGCCCCGGGGCCGGATCACCGAGATCTACGGCCCCGAGTCCTCGGGCAAGACGACGCTCACCCTCCACCTCGCGGCCAACGTGCAGCGCGCCGGCGGAGTGGCGGCCTACGTGGACGCCGAGCACGCCCTCGACGTCGACTACGCCAAGAAGCTCGGCGTCGACGTCGAGAACCTCCTTGTGTCCCAGCCCGATACGGGCGAGCAGGCGCTCGAGATCGTCGACATCCTGGTCCGTTCGGGCGCGGTGGACCTGGTGGTGATCGACTCGGTGGCGGCGCTCGTCCCCAAGGCCGAGATCGAAGGCGAGATGGGCGACAGCCACATGGGCCTCCAGGCCCGGCTGATGAGCCAGGCGCTCCGGAAGCTCGCCGGCGCCATCAACCGCTCCAACTGCGCGGTGGTCTTCATCAACCAGCTGCGCGAGAAGATCGGGGTGATGTTCGGCAATCCCGAGACCACCACCGGCGGCAAGGCGCTCAAGTTCTACGCCTCGCTCCGGCTCGACATCCGGCGGATCGGCCCGGTCAAGGAGCGCGAGGCGGTCATCGGCAACCACGTGCGGGTCAAGGTGGTCAAGAACAAGGTGGCGCCGCCGTTCAAGCAGGCGGAGTTCGACGTGATGTTCGACGAGGGCATCAGCCACGCGTCGCTGGTGGTGGACATCGCGAGCGAGGCCAACATCATCCAGAAGTCGGGCGCCTGGTACTCCTACGGCGACCAGCGGATCGGCCAGGGGCGGGAGAACGCCAAGCTCTTCCTCAAGGACAACCCGGCCATGATGGCCGAGGTCGAGGGGAAGGTGAAGGAGTTCCTGGGCGTCCGGGCCGGCGCCACGGTGGCGGCGGGCGGGGACGACGGTGACGCTGGCGAGGAGTAGGAAGATGCGCTGGGGGCCGCGCGCCGGTGCCCGGGTGGCGGAGGACGTCGTGGTGCCGGGGGAGGGGCGGATCACCGCGATCGCTCCCGATCCCCGGCGCGCCGGAGCGGTGCGGGTGTCGGTGGACGGGCGCCCGCGCTGGACCCTTGCCGCGGGCGCGGTGCAGGACATCGTGGTCGGCGCGGTCCTGACCGATGCACTGGTCGGGCGGCTCGAGGCCGCGGCCGATGTCGAGGGCGCGCTCCGTGCGGCGCTCCGGGCCTTTTCCCACCGGAGCTTCGCCCGGCGGGAGCTCGGCCGCCGGCTGGTGCGGAAGGGCCACCCGGCCCCGGCGGTCGAGGCGGCGCTCGAGGAGTGCCAGC
>DASYXP010000243.1:0-2997 GCA_035934835.1 Gemmatimonadales bacterium
CTCACCGACGGGATGAAGGTCACCAGGCTCGTCGCCAATGGCACGCCCGTGAACGTCGACAGCGCGGCGGAGGACTGGAGCCACCGGACGGTGGTCCGGGTACCGCTGGCCACGCCCATCCCCGCGCACGGCACTGGCACCATCGCGGCCGAGTGGTCGTTCACGGTGCCGATGGTGCCGCTCGACGAGCGCGGCGACCGGATGGGGAGCTGGGAGCACCGACTCTACCAGGTGGCGCAATGGTATCCGCAGCTCGCGATGTACGACGACCTCCGTGGCTGGAACACCGATCCCTACCTCGGCGCCGCCGAGTTCTTCAACAACTTCGGGTCGTTCGACGTGCGGCTCGACCTGCCGGCCGGGTGGCTGGTCGGCGCCACCGGCGTGCTGCAGGACCCCGACTCGGTGCTGACCCCGATGGTGCGCGAGCGCCTCGCCCACGCCACCGACAGCGACCGCCAGGTGAGCATCGTCGGCGCCGACGAGCGCGGGCCGGGAAAAGCCACCGCCGCGGGCGACCGGCTGGTGTGGCACTTCCGGGCCGACAGCGTGGCCGACTTCGCCTGGGCCACGTCGAACGAGTTCGTCTGGGACGCCACCCGCGCCACCATCCCGGGCAAGGGCGTGATCCCGGTCAACATCCTCTACTGGCCGGAGCACGCCGAGTACCGGCAGACCGGCGTCTACGCCCGGCATGCGCTCGAGTACTACTCGAAGCTCTGGATGCCGTACGCCTTCCCCCAGCTGACGCAGGTGGACGGCCCCGAGCTCGGGATGGAATACCCGATGTTCATCATGAGCGGCAGCGGGCGGGGCGTCACCGACCACGAGATCGGCCACGAGTGGTGGCCGATGACGGTCGGCGTCAACGAGACCTGGTACGGCTGGATGGATGAGGGATTCAACCAGTACATGAACCGGCTCTCCTCGTTCGACTTCCGCGGCCTGCCGGCCAACAATGACTCCCTCGGCCAGGCGTACGGAAAGGTCTCCGGCCGGGAGACCGAGCCGCCGATGATGTGGGACGGCAACTATGCGGGACCGATGTACGGCTTCACGACGTACGGCAAGGCGCCGCTCATGCTCTCAGCGCTCGGCGGCGTCGTGGGCGATTCCGCCGTCTGGCGGGCGATGCGCGCGTACGCCAACACGTGGCGCTTCAAGCACCCTTCCCCCTGGGACTTCATGTTCGCGATGGACCACGCGCTCCACCGGGACCTCGGCTGGTTCTGGTACTACTGGCTCTTCACCACGGAGTCGGTGGACGGGTCGATCGCCAAGGTGGAGACGAAGGGCGGGCGGACGCTCGTCACCGTGCACCAGGCGGGCGAGATGCCCTCGCCGGTGGTGCTGCGGGTGGAGTTCGCCGCGAAGGGCCCGGCCATCCGGCCGATGACGAACGCGGTCGTCTCGGGGAACACTGCCACCGTCACCTGGCCGGTGGACGTCTGGTTCGGCGGCACCCGCGACTTCACGGCGGCGCTCGACCTCGGCCCGCGGAAGATCGATCTCATCACGCTCGATCCGGGGATGCGCTTCCCCGACCGCGACCCGGGCGACAACACGTGGCCCCGGGCGCCGGTGAAGTGATCCCGCTCCCGAGCCGGCGGTGGTTCGTGGTCGCGGCGGCGCTCGCCGTCGCGGCCCCGCTCGCGCTCATCTGGCCGGGGGCGTCGGCGGTCCTGATGGTGGCCGACCTCTCGTGGGTCGCCGCCTTCTGGCTCGACTGGTACCTCTCACCCGCCGAGTCCGACATTTCGGTGGAGCGGGACGCGCCGGCGGCGTTCAGCGTCGGCCGGGCGTTCCCGGTGCGCTACCGCTGGGCCCGGCGCGGGGCGCGGGGATTCACGGCACAGGTGCGGGAGACCTACCCGGCACCGCTGGCGCAGGGGCCAAGCCCGGTGCGGCGGCTCGTCGTGCCCGCCGGGGGCGCGATCGAATCCATCACCATCCATCCGGTCCGGCGCGGGCGCGGCACCGCCGGGACGCTGGCCATCCGGCTGGGCGGGCCGATGGGGCTCTCGTGGTCGCAGGGGAAGATCGAGCGGCCGTGGACCGCCACAGTCTTCCCCGACCTGACCGACGTGGCGGTCCGTGCCTTGCCGACGCAGTCCGCGCGGCGGCGGGAGGCGGGGCTCCGCAACGTGCGCCGGCTCGGGGAGGGGCGGGTCTTCGAGACGCTGCGCGACTGGGTGCCGGGGGACGACACCCGCACCATCGACTGGAAGGCCACCGCGCGCCGCGGCAAGACGATGGCGCGCCAGTACGAGGACGAGCGGCGCCAGCAGGTGCTGATCGTGATCGACGCCGGCCGGATGCTCACCGCTGAGGTGCACGGGCGGCCCCGGCTCGAGTCCGCGATCGATGCCGCGGTGCAGCTCGCGTGGGCCGCCATCGACCACGACGACAATGTGGGCCTCCTGGTCTTTGCGGACGGGATCCAGCACTGGCTGCCGCCCCGGCGGGGGAAGCGGGCGCTGCAGGGGATCCTCGAGGCGCTCGCGACCGTCGAGGGGAAGCTCGTCGAACCCGACTACCCGGCGGCATTCGCGCACCTGGCGCTCCGGAACCGGAAGCGCGCGCTCACGGTGCTCTTCACCGACCTCATCGACCGCACCGCCAGCGACGCCCTGGTGGCGCAGTCGGGCACGCTCCGTCCCCGGCACCTGCCGCTGGCGGTGACGTTCCGGAACCCCGAGCTGGAGGCGCTGGCGCTCCAGCCGCCCGGGAAGCTCGACGAGGCGTATCAGCGCGCCGCGGCGGAGGAACTGCTGGTGGCGCGGGCCGAGGCGCTGGCGGCGGTGCGGGGCCGGGGGGTGCTGGTGCTCGACGTGCTGCCGGAGGGCGCCGCCCACGCGGTGGTGGAACGGTACCGCCAGCTCAAGCGGAGGGGGATGCTGTAGGGGTGAGCGGTGAGGGGTAAGCGGTGAGCGGGGAACGGTGAACAGGGAACAGGGAATAGGGAAAACGCGCCGGCCGATGCTCTCGACCGGCAGC
>DASYXP010000274.1:0-5282 GCA_035934835.1 Gemmatimonadales bacterium
GCGATGCGCGGCTACCGCGTGGCGCTCGTGGAACAGGGCGACTTCGGGGCCGGCACCAGCTCCCACTCGAGCCGCCTGGCGCACGGCGGGCTCCGGTACCTGGAGCACGGGGAGCTCAAGCTGGTCTTCGAGGCGCTCCGCGAGCGCGGCATCCTGCTCCGCATCGCGCCGCACCTCGTCCGCCCCCTGCCCTTCATCTTCCCCGTCCATCACGGCGACCGCGTCGGCTTCTGGAAGCTCGCGGCCGGGATGTGGCTCTACGACCTGCTCGCGATGTTCCGGAATGTGCCCCGGCACCGGATGCTCGGCAAGCGCGGCCTGCTCCGGGCCGAGCCGATGCTCCGGGAACGGGGCCTGGTGGGCGGGGCCCGGTACTTCGACGCCCAGCTTGACGACGCCCGACTGACCCTGGCCACCGTCCGGAGCGCGGCACGGCACGGCGCCCTGGTGGCGAGCCACACCACCGTATCCGCGCTCGAGGTGGCCGGCGGCCGGGTGAGCGGCGCGCACGTGTCCCCGGGGGGAGGGCCGCCGGTGCTGGTGCGGGCCACCGTGGTGGTCAATGCCACCGGCCCCTGGTGCGACCGGATCCGGCGGATGGAGGATCCCGCGGCGCGTCCGCTCCTCCGCCTCACCAAGGGCACCCACGCGATGGTGCGCCGCGAGCGCATCGGCCACACCGCGGCGATCACCCTCACGAGCGCCATCGACGGCCGGGTGATGTTCGTGCTGCCGTGGGGGGATCTCTCCTACATCGGCACCACCGACACCGACACCGACGAGCCCCCCGAGGCGGTGCGCGCCACCGAGGACGACACCCGATACCTCCTCCGCTCCGCCAACGCGATGTTCCCGAACGCGCACCTCACGCCGGAGGACGTGATCGCGACCTGGGCCGGCCTCCGGCCGCTCCTGGCCGACCCGGAGGCAGCGAGCACGGCGGCGGTATCGCGCGAGCACGCGATCATCCGCGGCGCCGGCGGCATGTTGACGATCGCGGGGGGCAAGCTCACCACCCATCGCGAGATGGCCGCGCAGCTGGTCGACCGCATCGGCGACGAGTTCCACGCGCTCGAGGCGCGGCGCCGGCCGCCACGCGCGCCGACCGACCGGGAGCCGCTGCCGGGAGGCGAATCGGCCGGACTCGAACCGTTCCGCACCGAGGCGCTGGAGCTGGGCCTCGACGCGGGCTCGGCGGAGCACCTGCTGCAGCATTACGGCAGCGAGACACCGGCGGTCCTCAACCTGGTGCGCGGCGACCGCGCCCTCGGGCGCCGCCTGGTGCCGGCACATCCCGCGATCCTGGCCACGGTGATCCACGCGGCCCGACGGGAATTCGCGACGACGGTCGAGGACGTCCTGGTGCGCCGGATCCACCTGTACTACGAAACGGGTGACCAGGGCTGTGGGGCGGCGGCGGCAACGGCCGAGCTCCTGGGGCGGGAGCTCGCCTGGGCGCCGGCCGCCGCGGCCCGGGCGGCCGATGCCTACGTGCGGCGGGTGGGGAGCGGCGGGTTCAGCGAGGAGTGACCGGGACGGCGCTGCCGTCCTGGATGCGGAACACCCCGAAGCGGGCAGCGGCGGGATGGGCGAATTCCACCGGCCCCGTCACGCCGCGCCACGCGGGGCGTGGGCCGCCGAGGGAGGCGAGCCACGACTCGACCGCGGCGCGATCGGGACCCGCCGCGCGCACCGCGGCCACGGCCACCATCAGCGCATCGTGCGTGAGCATCTCGTCCGGCGTGGGGTCGCGCCCGGCGATGCGGCGGAACGCCGCGAAGTACTCGGCCGACCGCGCGGAGTCCTCACCCTCCCGCCGGAAGCCAACGACGCGGAGCGACGGGAGCGCATCGCCCGCCTGCTCAGCGAGCCCCTGCGGGTAGAGCGCCGCATCGCCGGCGACGAGCGGCATCGTGAGCCGCCGGGCGTGGAGCACCTGCGCCAGCCGACCCACGGTGCGATAATCGCCGATCAGGTAGGCGACGTCCGCCTGCTGGCGGCGGATGGCGGCATCGACCAGCGTGGGCAGGTCGCTTTCCGAGAGGATGCGTGCCGTCGCGGCGACGACCACCTGCCGTCCGGCCAGGCCGAGCTTCAAGCCACCCAGCAGCCCTTCCGCGTATTCGTTCGCCACGTAGAACACGAACGCCCGGTGCGCGTGCAGCGCCTCGGCGCCGTAGGCGGCGAGCGCCAGTCCCTCGAACGAATCGTCCGGGGCCAGGCTCATCGCCGACGGCCGGAACTGTGCCAGGAGCCGGCTCGTGGCCGTGGGGACCAGCTGTGCGATGCCGGCGGTGCGGTACACCGGCGCCGCAGCGAGGCTCCCGCTGCTCGTGGCGTGCCCCACCACGACGATCACGTCATCCTGCGCCGCCACCCGCTCGGCCATCGCCACTTCGGCGGCGGGGTCGCCGACCGAATCGTACGATGCGTGCCGGAACACCTGGATGCAGACCGCACGACCACCACGGTCCGCCGACAGGACGGCCGACGCGACCGCTCCCTCGACCGAATGTGGCGTGGCGCCCGCCAGCGCGACGACCGGGCACCGGCGCGAAAGCGGCGAGCAGGCGCCGCACGCGAGCAGGAGGGCGCAGGTCAGCCACCTCACGCGCGGCGCGCCCGGGCGATCTTGCGGACGCGGTCCTCGAGCAGGTGCAGATCCACCGGCTTGAGGAGCTGTCGTTCGACCGGGATCGTGAGCCCCTCGAGCTGCGAGAGCTGGCTGAAGTCGCCCGAGAAGAACACCACGCGACGCGACAGGTCCGGATGGTCGGTCACAAGCCGGCGGAAGAACGCGATGCCGTCCATCACCGGCATCCGGATGTCGGCCACGACCACGTCCGGCTCGGCGTTGCCGATCCGGGCGAGCCCTTCGGCCCCGTGCGCCGCCTCGTCGACCGTGGCGCCGCGCTGGGCCAGGAACCGGGCAACGGGCCGCCGGACCGATTCCTCGTCCTCGACCACCAGGACCCGGAGCCCGGCCAGCGGCTCGCCGCGGAGCGCCCCCGCAGGAGGTGGCGTGGCGTGGCGCAGGGCGTCCACGCTCGCGGCGCCGGGCTCCGCCATCGGGAAGCTGGCCACGAAGCGCGCGCCCACGCCGCGCTCCGCGGCCGCGAGCACCAGGTCGCCCCCGGTCTCGCGGACGATCTGCCGGGATATGTAGAGCCCGAGGCCGGTGCCCTGCTTGCCCTTGGTCGACACGAACGGACGGAACAGCTGGTCGGCGACGGCGCCGCTCACGCCGGGCCCGGTATCGGCCACCGCGGCGTGGACGCGGCCGTCGGCCACCCAGGTCTCCACGCTCAATACCCGGGGGCCCGGCAGGCCGCGCATCGCGTCGAGCGCGTTGCTCAGCAGGTTGACGAACACCTGCTCCAGGCGATTGGCGTCGCCGACGGTCTGCGGGGAGACCGGATCGAGCCGGAGGTCGACCATCACGCCACCGGCGCCGAACTGGTGGGACACGAGGTCCAGGGCGCCCCGGATCACCTCGTTGACCGCGATGGCCGACACCCGGATCTCGGCCGGCCGCACGAAGCGCAGCAGGCCGGAGAGGAGCCGCCCCGCCCGGCGCGCCTGCCGCAGGATCTGCTCGGTCTCCTGGCGCTGGTCGTCGTCGAGCGCGGAGTCCTGCAGGCGGGTCTCGGCCAGCGCGCCGATGGCCATCAGCGGGTTGTTCACCTCGTGGGCCACGTCGGCCAGGAGCACGCCGGCTGCCGCGAAGCGCCCCTGCTCCGTCGCCCGCTCACGGAGGACCTGGGTCATCACGTTGAAGTGCCCCGCCAGGCGGCCGATCTCGTCGTGGCGGCGGACCGGCACGCGGGTGCCGAGCTCGCCCTCGGCCACCCGTCCGAGCGCCCCCTCCAGCTCGGCCAGCGGGCGCTCGACCCGCTGG
Source organism: Gemmatimonadales bacterium (assembly GCA_035934835.1). Classification (GTDB taxonomy): domain Bacteria; phylum Gemmatimonadota; class Gemmatimonadetes; order Gemmatimonadales; family GWC2-71-9; genus CAMLHU01. The sequence goes on from DASYXP010000274.1 coordinate 3,899, forward strand.
TGGAGCACGAAGAGCACGAGCGGGAGGAAGAGGATCCCCACCACGATCCACCAGCCCAGGGCCAGCACCACGCTGTCGATCGCGGAGCGCAGGAGCTGCTCGCGCCGGAGGAGGTCCGTGAGCCCGCCGTCCTCGGCCGCCGCGATGGCATCGCTCAGCCCCCGGTTCAGCGAGTCGACCTGGAGCAGGCGGCGCTCCGCCTCGGGATACCGGCGCAGCTCCACCAGCGCCGCCACCTCCAGGAGCTTGTTCTGGAGGAGCGAGACAGATTCGTCCGCCTGGGCCAGGCTCGGGCGCATGCTGTCCGGCACGCCCGCGAAGGGGAGCGAGCGGATCGGCGCGGTCGCACGGGCCTGGATGAGCGCAAGCGCGGCGGCCTGCCCGGCGGTGTCGGCGCCGCGATGCGCGCTCACGAGGTGCGCGGCGACCACGGCGTCATCAAGCTCGCGCCCGCGCGCCACCACCTGGCGGAACACGTAGAGCGCCGGCTCGACGTCGCGCTGGAGCGTGCGCGCCTCGCGGCCGACGTGCAGGGTGAGGTAGAGGAAGATCCCGAGGACGTAGACGCCGATGGCGCCAAGGAGGACGAGCAGTAGCGTGCGGAGCCGGATGGTGCGGGGTCCGGCAGCGTCCTTGCCGAGCGCGGGCAGGCTCATCGCGCCGGCTCGGGCACGATGCCGCCGCCGGGTGCGATCCGCACCATCGTGAGCGTAACGGCGCGGCCGGTGCCGAACGAGATCGGCCCGGTGAGCCCGGGGAACGCCGGGCGTTCCCGGCCGAGGGACCGGAGCCAGTCGCGGATCGCGGTGCGGTCCGGCCCCACGTCGTCGATCGCGGCCGACATCAGGTCGATGCCGTCCTGGATCATGGCGAGGTCGGCGTTCGGGTCGTGGCCGGTCACACGCCGGGTCTGGTCGATGAATGCGCGCTGACGCGGATCGGCGGGATCGGGGACACAGAACGCCACCGCCCGGATATTCGGCAGCCCGGCGCCGGCGAGCAGGACCAGCCGCTGGGGGACGAGCGCGCCATCGGCCGCGACGATGGGCACGCCGGGAAGCCGGCTCGCGGCCAGGTTCGCGATGGTGCCGGCCTCGGTCTCCCGGGTGGCCATCACCACGGCATCGGGCCGGCCCGACGTCAGGGCCGCGACGAGGAGCGGCTCGAAGTCGCTGTTGGGAAAGACGCTCACCTGGGCGGAGACCGTGATCCCGCGGGCGCCGAACTCGCGCAGCAGCGATGCGCGAAGGCTCTGGCCGAATTCGTCGTTCTCGTAGAACAGGATGACCCGTCGGGCGCGGACCACCCGGTCCACGTAGCCGGCCAGGAACGCCCCTTCGACGGAATCATCGGGCGCCATCGTGAAGGTCCACGGCCCGACCTG
>DASYXP010000288.1:0-3794 GCA_035934835.1 Gemmatimonadales bacterium
CAAGCACCGGGTGCTCGACCTCCGGCGCCCGGAGCTCCAGCGGAACATCCGGCTCCGCCACCGCCTCCTCCAACGCGCCCGCCGCACGATGAGCGACCTGGGTTTCCTCGAGATCGAGACCCCGATCCTCACCAAGCCGACCCCCGAGGGTGCGCGCGATTACCTGGTGCCGAGCCGGGTGCATCCGGGGGAGTTCTACGCGCTGCCGCAGTCGCCGCAGATCTACAAGCAGCTGCTGATGGTCGCGGGCTTCGACCGCTACTTCCAGCTGGCGCGCTGCTTCCGCGACGAGGACCTCCGCGCCGACCGCCAGCCGGAGTTCACCCAGGTGGACCTCGAGGCGTCGTTCGTGACCCAGGACGACGTGATGGGATTCGTGGAGCAGGCGCTGGTCGACCTGTGGGACGAGGCCGGCCATCGCATCGAGCGCCCGTTCCGCCGGCTGACGTGGCGCGAGGCGATGGAGCGCTGGGGTGTCGACAAGCCCGACCTGCGCTTTCCCCTCGAGATCAGCGACCTCACCTCCCGCGTTGGCGCCGATGCCGCGCCCTTCGTGACCGACGCGATCAAGGCCGGCGGCCGCCTGCGGGCCCTGATGGTGCCGGGCGCCGGGTTCAGCCGGAAGGACTTCGACCAGCTCACCGCCATCGCCAGGGAGAACCGGGCCGGCGGGCTCATCTGGGCCAAGCGCTCGGCGGCGGGTTGGGAAGGGCAGGGCGTCAAGGCCGTCGGCGAGCAGGCGCTCCGGACGCTCGACGGCTCCGAGGGTGACGCGCTCCTGGCCGTCGTCGGGCCTGACCGGGTGACCTCGCCGGCGCTCCACGGCGTGCGGCTCGAGGCGATCCGCCGCGCGGGGATCAAGCCTGTCACCGACCACGCCTTCTGCTGGGTGGTCGACTTCCCGCTCTTTGAGAAGGACGAGTCGACCGGCGAATGGGTCTTCACCCACCATCCGTTCACGTCGCCACATCCCGACGACGCCGCCTTCTTCGAATCTGACCCGGGGCGCTGCCGCGCGCTCCATTACGACGCGGTGTACAACGGCAATGAGCTGGGGAGCGGGTCGATCCGGATCACCGATCCCGCGGTGCAGGGGGCGGTCTTCCGGAAGCTCGGCGTGACGCCCGAGGAGCAGCGCCGGCGCTTCGGCTTTCTCCTCGACGGGCTCGCCTCCGGCGCGCCGCCCCACGGCGGCTTCGCGATCGGCTTCGACCGGGTGGCGATGCTCCTCTCGGCGGCGCCATCGCTGCGCGACGTGATCGCGTTCCCCAAGACCACCGCCGCGCGGGCGCTTTTCGAGGGGGCGCCCACCGCCGTCGACGGACGGGATCTCGAGGCCCTGCATCTGCGAGTGAACAGTGAACAGTGAACGGGGTGCAGGGGTTCACCCCCGTTGACCGTTGACCGTTCACCGTTCACGAGCAAGGAGCTGCATTGACCGACGATCTGACCCACCGCCTCTCGACCGAGGGCGCCGACCCGCTCCTCCTGGCCGGCGTCAACGACGCCAACCTCCTCGAGCTCCAGCGCTCGATCGGCGTCCGCGTGACGCTCCGCGGGGACGCTGTGAGCGTGAGCGGCACGCTGGAGCAGGTCGAGCGGGCGACGCCGGTGCTGCAGGGGATGATCGACAGCGCCCGGATGGGGGAGGCGGTGACCGTCGAGGACGTGCACCGCTACGCCGCCGATGGCCTGCCGCCGGAGCATGGCGGGAGCGGTGACCAGCGCATCGTACTCCCCGGCACCCGCAAGGCCATCGTTCCCAAGACCCAGGGCCAGAAGGACTACGTCCAGGCCATCGGGATCCACGACATCGTCGTCGGCGTGGGGCCGGCCGGCACCGGCAAGACCTACCTCGCGGTGGCCAAGGCGGTCGAGGCGCTGGCGCGGAAGCGGGTGCGCCGCATCATCCTCGCGCGACCCGCGGTGGAGGCGGGGGAGTCCCTTGGCTTCCTCCCCGGCGACCTGCAGGCCAAGGTCGATCCGTATCTGCGGCCGCTGTACGATGCGCTCGAGGACATGATGCCGCACGACAAGGTCCAGAAGGCGCTGGAGACCCGCACCATCGAGATCGCGCCGCTCGCCTACATGCGCGGCCGCACCCTCGCCGACGCGTTCATCATCCTCGACGAGGCCCAGAACGCCACCGGTGCGCAGATGAAGATGTTCCTCACTCGCATCGGGGTGAACAGCAGGGTCGTCGTCACCGGCGACAAGACGCAGATCGACCTCCCCACCCGCGAGGACTCCGGCCTGATCCAGGTCGAACGGGTCCTCCCCGGCATCGAGGGGATCGCGTTCTGCTACCTGGACGAAGCGGACGTCGTCCGTCACCGGCTCGTGCGCGAGATCATCAAGGCGTACGCCGAGGACCAGAACGGCTGATGGGCGATCGCGCCGCCGGCCCACTGCGCTGGCACTCCACCCGCTGGGCGCTCCTGGCCGGGTTGGCACTGGTCACGGCGGTCGCGTTCCCCGGCACCGGCGCCCCGTCCGGCGCGTCGGAGGGGCCGCTCGACGGGTTCCGCCAGTTCGCCGGCCCGGTCCTCTACGACGCGGTGCTCCTGGCGCCCTTCTGGGCCCTCCTCGCCTTCTACCGCCGGGAGACCTACCGCTCGCTCCGTGAGGTCGGGTTCGTCACGGTGCTCTTCGCCTTTGCGATCGCGGCCGCGTCGATGGGGGCCCGCCTGGCGCCGGGACGCCCGGAACTCTCCCCGGTGCCGTTCGTCGCGATGCTCGTGACGATGCTGTGGAGCGGGCGCCTGTCGGTCTTCGCCGCGGTCACGTTGGCGGTGCTGATCGGTGCACAGTGGGTCTTTCCCGACCAGGCGGCGCTCGTCTTCGGGCTCACCGGCGGCGTGGCCGGGGCGCTCGGCATCCGGATGGTCCGCCGGCGGAAGAGCATCTATCCCACGGTGGCGCTGGTGGCCGGTGCGTACGTGGTCACCTCCCTCGCGCTCGGCCTCACCTTTGCCTGGGCGCCGTCCGCGATCCTGGTGAGCGCGGCGTGGGGCGTCGGCGTCGCGATCGCGAGCGCGGCGGTGGCGCAGCTGCTCCTGCCGCTCGCGGAGTCGGCCACGCACGTCACCACCGACCTCACGCTCCTCGAGCTCTCCGACCCCGGCCGCCCGCTCCTCAAGCGCCTGGCCCTCGAGGCGCCGGGCACCTACGCCCACAGCGTCGCGATGGCCAACCTCTCGGAAGCGGCGGCGGAGGCGGTCGGCGCCAACGGGCTCCTGGCGCGCGTCGGCTGCTATTACCACGACATCGGCAAGCTGGCCCGGCCCCAGTACTTCGTGGAGAACCAGCCGCGGGCCGGCAGCCCGCACGAGGGGCTCGATCCGGCGGAGTCGGCCCGCATCATCCGCGAACACGTCGAGGCCGGGCTGGCGCTGGCGCGGGAGCATCACCTCCCGGGCGTGCTCCGAGCGTTCATCGCCGAACACCACGGCACCGGCCGGGTCGAGTTCTTCCTGGAGCGTGCGCGGCAGGGCGGGGTGGCGCCGCTGGACGACCGGGCGTTCACCTATCCCGGCCCGCGCCCCGCCACGGCCGAGACCGCCATCGCGATGCTCGCTGATTCCTCCGAGGCGGCGGTCCGGGCCCTCGACCATCCGACGCCGGAGGCGGTGCGGCAGGCCATCGCGCGCGTGGTCGCATCGCGGGTGGCCACCCACCAGCTCGACGATGCGCCGCTCACGCTCCGCGACCTCGACCGGGTCCAGGCGGAGTTCGCCCGGGTGCTGGGCGGGATGTACCACGAGCGGGTGAGCTATCCCGCGTCGTCGGGTGAG
>DASYXP010000306.1:0-2087 GCA_035934835.1 Gemmatimonadales bacterium
TTCGTCTTGACCACCTTCACGTGCTGTCCGTTGAGCTCGGCGACGATCTTCGGCTGGAAGTGCTCGGTGACGCGGGAGAGCTTCTCGGCGAGGGAGATCGGCTTGGGCGGCATCGGGGCTCCGGGTCTGGGATCGCGGCCAGCACTCTTCCTCACCCCCCGGCCCGCTCTCCACGGTCGTGGAGAGGGGGAGCACTACCTCCCCGAGAACCGCTCCAGGAACTCGAGATCTCCGGGGGTGAGGGCGCCGAGTCCGTGGGCGGTGAGCTTGGCGCGGATGCGCTCGAGCTCCTCGCGGTTGACCGGGTGGAGCTGGTCGGCCTGGATGGCGTTCCAGCGGGCCAGTCGGTCGTGGATGGCGGCCTGGACGGCGGCGGCGGTGGGGGCGGCGGGGCGGGTGGGGTCGCTGAAGGCGCGGCGGCGGAAGGCGGCGGCGCCGGTGCCGTGGTCGAGCCAGAGGCAGTAGAGCCAGCCGCCGAGGAAGCCGCCCACGTGGATGAAGTGGGCGACGCCCTGCTCCAGGCCCGTCGTGGCAAAGAAGAGCTCGAGCGCGGCGTAGGTGAAGACCATCGTCCGCGCCGTCATCGGGATGATGCCGTAGATGAAGAACTTGTCGCGGGGCCAGTAGCGGGCATAGGCGAGCGAGACGCCGAAGACCGCTCCCGAGGCGCCGAGATAGGCCACGTCGGGCATCAGGAAGGCGCCCAGGTTGCCGATGATGCCGCTCGCGAAGTAGAGCCCGAGGAAGCGCCTGGCGCCGAACCGCGACTCGACCCGCGGCCCGAAGATCCACAGCGCGAACATGTTGAAGAAGATGTGCCCGAAGCTGGCGTGGGCGAACATGCTGGTGAGGAAGGTCCACGGCGCCTGGCCGATGGCCGCGGGGACGAGCACCAGCTGGTCGGTCAGGCCGGGCACCATCCGCTGGGCAAGGAAGACCACCGCATTGAGGGCGAGGAGGAAGGCGACGGCGGGGCTCACGGCGTCAGCGCAGGTCCATCGCCGCGATGGAGCGCACGCGGGTGAGGGCGCGGCCGATGGCATCGGCGTCGCCCGCCAGCGCCTCGACGTGGGGCCGGCCGTTGGTGCCGTAGCGGAGCTCGCCGTGGAGCCGGGTGAGCTCCTCGGCCGCGTCGTCGGCGATCACGAAGGCGTGCTGCGAGGCCACCCGCACCAGCTCCTCGCGGCCGTGGCGCCACTGGATGCGGAGCTGGTCCTCGGGGAAGGCGGCGGGGTCGCCGGCGTGGACATCACGGAGGGTCTCGACGTAGCCCCGCATGTTGTGGAGCGCGTGGACCACGGCGGAGTATGCGTCGGCCTTCCGCTCCCACCAGCGTTCCGACTGGAACTGCCGGGCCGCCAGGCGGACGGTGAGGCGCGCGGTGAGCCACGACGCGAGCACGGCGACGGCGGCCGCCCCGCCGAGGAGCAGGGCGAAGGAGAGGGGATCCTGGATCATCGCTTGTGGCTGCCGTCGCAGAAGGGCTTGGTGAGGGACTGGCCGCAGCCGCAGAGCTTGACCTGGCCGGGGACCTTGGTGGGGGGCGGGACGAGCTCGTCGCCGGCGTTGTTGAAGACCCGGACCGGGCCTTCGATGACGTAGGGGCCGGCGGGCTTCCAGGTGACGGTGGTGTCGGACATGCGGGGAAAATAGCGGGCCGGAGGTGATTGTGGGACCACGGAGGGCACGGAGGACTCGGAGAAACACGGAGAACTGCAATTGGCGTGGTCTCGCAAGACGGGGACTCGATCCTGCCCCCGAAACCCCTCCTGAGCGAAGCGAAGGACCTGACCCGCAGAACATCGGGACCCGCAACGTCCCGGGACCAGCAGGGCAGGTCCCTCGCTGCGCTCGGGAAGGGTTCCCTGACCGATCGGATTTCCCCGCGCGAAGCGCCTGCCCTGAGCGCAGCGAAGGGTGGTCGTACTGCCGTTCTACGCCGTCCGCACCCCACCGGCGGCCTCGTCGGCGACCTGAAACTCGGCCGCGCTGGCCCGGATGGCGCGCGCCAGGCCGGCCTTCTCCACCAGAGCCTCGGTCATCCGGTGGCCCAGGTAATACCCGGCGCGCTCGGGGATGACCTTGCC
>DASYXP010000024.1:0-4153 GCA_035934835.1 Gemmatimonadales bacterium
GACACCTTCGAGGCGCAGGCGCGCCAGGCGTTCACGAACCTGCGCACCCTGCTGGAGGATGTCGGAAGCTCGATGGACCGGGTGGTCAAGACGACCTGCTATGTGGCCGAGGCCGGGGCGTTCGCGACGCTCAACGAGATCTTCACCGAGTTCTTCCCCGAGGCACCGCCGGTCCGGTCGACGCCGGTGGTGGCGCTGCCGCGGGGACTCAAGTTCTCGATCGAAGCGATCGCCGTGGCGAAGTAGCCAGGGCGCGCCGGCGCCCATGCCCGCGCCGGGCACAGGCATCCTGCGAATTGCCGTCCCGGCACACAGCGTAGCCGCAGGGTCGCCGGCCTCGTCCCGACGGACGGTCGCTGGCGAGCCTCCCCTCCTCCACGGACGGACATCATGCAGCCGACCATCCTCAGCGTACTCGCGCTCTCCCTCCTGTGCGACTCAGCACGACCGCGCGTCGACGTGGCGGCTACGACCGCCGACACCATCAGGGCCGATGTCGCACAGGTCGTCGCCGGACTCAACGCCCACGACGCGCGCCGGACCACGGCGTTCGACGCCGACGACATCGTGGAGATCGAGTGCAACAGCCCCCCGATGGTGGGCATCGAGGCGGACCGGGCAGGTTTCGCCGAAGGCTTTGCCCGCGACCCCGACTGGCACGTACGCCTGATGAGCGAGACCGTCGATGTGGCCCAGAGCGGCGACCTGGCGGTCTACCGCGGCGTCTACCACGAGGACCACGGCTCCGCTGGCGCGCTGGTGACCCACCGGACCAACTTCATCGCGGAGTTCCGGCGGCAACGCGACCGGTCCTGGAAGATCGCGTGGTACAGCGTGGTCGGGATGGAGCCGTCGCACCCCAAGTGAAGGGCCACAGCTCGCGTCGCTGCCAAGGCTGCCCGAACATGTGCGGCGCATTCGGTGACCGCTTCCCCCACCGCCCAGCGCATCCTCGCGCTCTCCGCGACCGTCCACTCCGTGGCGATCTACCATCGCGGCACGCGCGGACCTGGCAACACCGGCTGCCCTGAATCGGGCACGTACGGGGGGCTCCTGGTCGACCCGACGCTTCAAGCGCTGGTGCGCCAGCGGGGGACCATCGACTGCGACAGCTTCTTCGGGTTCGTCGCCCCGGTCGAGCAGGAGCACGTGCCGGCCGGCCTCGAGCCGTCGGCGGACCCGCTCCCGCTCGTCCCGCGCATCCTCGAGCTCGTGTCGGCGCTGCTGCCGGCCGCGTGCGGCACCTGAGCATCTGAGCTAGACTTCGAGCGATGGTGCTCGCGCGGATGGTGCAGGCCTGCCGTCGCCGGTCTCACCGCATCCGCCCAACGACCAAAGACCAGCGACCCCGCGACCCATGCCCCACATCGTCCTCCTCCGCGGCGTCAATGTCGGCGGCCACCGGGTCTTCCGCCCCGCCCAGCTGCCGGCGCAACTCCCGGAACTCGGCCTCGTCAACATCGGGGCGGCGGGGACGTTCGTCGTCCAGAAGCGCGTCTCCCGGGAGCGGGTGCATGCGGCGTTCACGAAGGCGCTGCCGTTCGCCACGGCCATCGTCATCTGCGACGCCGCCGACATCCGCCGCCTGGCGGACGAGGATCCGCTCGCCGAATACGCCGGTCAGAAGGATGTCACACGGTTCGTGACCGTCCTTGGCGCCGAGCCGGAGGCCGAACCGATCCTGCCGGTCGAGTTCAAGGACGGACGGCGCTGGCTCATCCGCATCACCGGCCGCACCGGCCCCTTCGCGCTCGGCGTCTACCGACGCGACCCGAAGACCATCGGGTTCCTCGGTCGCGTGGATCGGCTGTTCGATGTGCCGGTGACGACCCGCAACTGGAACACCATCGGCGCGATCGCGAAGGTGCTGGACACGGCGCGCCCGTGATCCTCGCGGCCTGGGCCCGAGGTGCCCTCACCATCGGAGATCGGGATGCCGGGACCAGCCACCACTGACCTGCAGAGCCCTGCCCTCCTCCGCCGGCTCCTCCGCGCCAAGGACCGGATGGACGCCGCGTCGCACGAGAAGTGGCCGGTGCCGCGGCTCGCAAAGGTGAGCGGCGTCTCGGCGGCGCACTTTGCCCGCTCCTTCCGGCAGGCCTTCGGCGTCCCGCCGCACCGGTATCTCCTGACCCGCCGGATCGAGCGCGCCACGGCGCTCCTCCAGGGCACCGACCTCCCCATCATCGAGATCGCCTATCAGACGGGATGGGAAAGCCTCGGCACCTTCGGCCGCACCTTCCGTGACATCACCGGCGAAAGCCCGAGCGCCGTCCGCCGGCGGGGGCGCGCCGCCGCGCACCAGGCGGCGCCGGTGCCCGCGTGCGTCCTCAAGGCCGCCCATCGGCCGCACCTGACCACCGCAGTTTCGGAGAAGCGCCGGACACGCCCGCGCGGTATGATCGGGTCCCCACACCAGGAGACCCGATGACGCAGGGCATCGAAGTGGCCGGCCTCTACGTCCACGACCAGGACGAGGCGCTCGACTTCTACGTCGGGAAGCTCGGCTTCAAGGTCCACACCGACGTGCGCAACGGCGACTACCGCTGGCTCACCGTCCAGCACCCCGAGCAGCCGTCGTTCCAGCTGGGGCTCTTTTCGCCGGGCCCGCCGGTGCTCGACGACGCGACCGCGCAGGCGCTCCGGGCCATGGTGGCCAAGGGGGCGATGCCGCCGCTGGTGCTGACCGTGGCCGACTGCCGGGCGGCGTACGAGCGGATGCGGGCCAAGGGGGTCGAGTTCATCCAGGAGCCGATCGAGCGGTTCGGCACGGTGGACGCCGGCTTCCGCGATCCGTCAGGGAACGGCTGGAAGATGATCCAGGCGCGGCGCTGACCCGGCAGGAGGACGCACGATGACACCGAAGCACGGCTCCCCGAAGCAGGGCGGCGGATCCGGCGGATCCACCGCTGAAGAGCGTGAGGCGATGCGGGACCGGGTGCGGGAGGCGAAGGCCGGCCGGAAGGGCGAAGGGAGCGGCGAGGGCGCGGTGCTCGAGAAGATCACCGCGATGCCGGAGCCCGACCGCGCCCTGGCCCTGCGGATCCACGCCATCATCCGCGAGCACGCCCCCGAACTCACCCCGCGGCTCTGGTACGGGATGCCGGCCTATTCGCGGGAGGGGAACGTCGTCTGCTTCTTCCAGGGGGGCTACAAGTTCAAGGCGCGCTACGCCACGCTCGGCTTCAGCGACAAGGCGCGCCTCGACGAAGGGGCGATGTGGCCCACGAGCTTCGCGCTCACCGCCCTGACCCCTGCGACCGAACAGACCATCGTGGCGCTGGTGGCGCGCGCCGCCGCGAAAGCCCGCTGATGGCGACGGAGAAGAAGGGCTCCGCCAAGGACGCGTCACCTTCCACGCGCATCGCCGCCCGCATCAAGGAGTACGACGACTGGCGGGGTAAGACCCTGGCGCGCATCCGCGCCTTGGTCAGGGCGGCCGACCCGGAGATCCTCGAGGAGTGGAAGTGGGAGGTCCCCGTCTGGTCGCACCACGGGATCATCTGCACCGGCGAGATCTACAAGCAGGTGGTGAAGATGACCTTTGCGCGGGGAGCGTCGCTCAAGGACCCCGCAGGGCTCTTCAACTCAAGCCTCGAAGGGGCGACCCGCCGGGCGATCGACTTCCGCGAGGGTGAGAGGGTCGACGAGCGGGCGCTCAAGGCGCTGGTCCGGGAAGCCGTGGCGTTGAATCGATCGCGCGCACGCGACTGACCGGTGTCCACGCTCTCCTTCCGCGCGCGGATACGGATCATCGGCGTCAATCCGTACGTGCTGGTGAGCGCCGCGAGGGCCGCGGCGCTCAAGCCCGGGTGGCGCCGCCCCCTTCCCGTCTGCATCCGGATCGACGGACATCCCCGCACTCCCTGGCGCATCAACCTGATGCCACGGGGGGACGGATCGTTCTACCTCTACCTGCACGGCGGTGTCCGCCAGGCCTCCGGCACCACGGTGGGAGATGTCGTGGCGGTCGAGATCGCCTTCGACGCGGGTTACCGGGGAGGCCCGGCGCAGCGGATCCCGCCCTGGTTCCGGAAGCCGCTCGCGGCCGATCCCAGGGCCGCGGCGGCGTGGAAGGAGCTCCCGCCGAGCCGGCAGAAGGAGATCGTGAGGTACCTCGTGCGGCTCAAGTCGCCGGAGGCGCGGGCGCGGA
>DASYXP010000364.1:0-3643 GCA_035934835.1 Gemmatimonadales bacterium
GGCCTGCAAGGCCGCCTTCATCCACGACAAGATCATGGAGCTGCCGGAGGGCTACGACACGGTCGTGGGCGAGCGGGGCTACAAGCTGTCCGGGGGCGAGAAGCAGCGCCTTGCCATCGCCCGGGTGATCCTGAAGGACCCCCGGATCCTGATCCTGGACGAAGCGACCTCCAGCCTCGACACGACGTCCGAGCGCTTGGTCCAGGAGGCCCTCCGGCCGCTGATGCTCGGCCGGACCACGATCGCCATCGCGCACCGCCTGTCGACGATCCTCTCCGCAGACGTGATCTTCGTGCTGGACCGCGGCCGCGTGGTCGAGCGGGGCACCCACGCCGAGCTGGTCCGGATGGGCGGCGTCTACGCCCAGCTCTACGAGGAGCAGTTCCGCGGCGGGCTGGTGGAGGCGGAATGCGAGGACGGCCTCGTCCTGTCGACGGGGGCCGTCCTCCCGTCAGGGACGGAGCCCCCCTAGCCCCCGGGCAGGATTCTGGAAAGGGGGTATCCACTTAGGTGCAGCCATCACGGTCCGTGGCCGATGCTCAGGGCCCAGCGAGCCGAACGGGCTCAGTCGGTGCCGGAGTCAGCGTTCTTTGCATGAAAAAGTGCGATATCCGCACCTAAACGTGCAAAGAAAGGGCCGGTCGCTGTCAACCCAACATGCCCCACTTCCCCGGCAAGACTCACTTAGGGGAAGGCGCCACGCTCGGTGAGCGCCACCCTCGGAACTGCACTTAAGTAGATAGCCCCTTTGCGGCAAAGGTGGGTGCGCCTTTGTCCGCCAGGCGGACAATTCCGCGCACACCTCGCGTCCAGCGGCGAGTAAATCCCGGAATGTGGTGTCGTCGTTCCGACCGTCAGTCCAGGGTTTGCGGCTCGGGTCCCCGGACGACCCGGCCCCCCATGCAGAGGGCGGCGACTCCCATGCCGCCAGCGGCCGCGCCCAGCACTACCACCTCGCCGAAGCCGGCGCGGTGGGACTCCCCCAGCACGGACGACGCCGGCAGCGGATGGCGGTGCTGGTTGAAGGCCGACAGTGCAAGCGCCGCAAGGCCCAGCGCCAGCGCCGCCAGGGTGAGCTGCACGACCCGGAGGGCCTTGCGCTGGCGCGGTAGCGGGGGGCTCCCCCGCCGCGTCTTGCCCGACATTCCGCGTTTCATGGCCCCAGCTTATGCAACGCCGCAGCCTCCGTTGGCCCGGCTGGTGAGGCGAGCCCCCGGCGAGCCGAGAGCGGAGCCGGAGGCGGAGCAGATAAACCGGGGATCGGGTAGGGGGCGGTGTCGAGCCGCCCCCTCCCACACCACCTGACATGCGGGCCCGCATCAGGCGGTTCGCCAAACTGCCCGCACTCGTTGGTAAGACGCCGTGAAGCCAACCAGGCCCAAGGAGACGAAGTGAGCTTTTGGCAATGCTCGCTGTAGTGGGACCGATCGGGCCATGCGCCACGTGCCTTTGGCGGTGGAGGCCCACTGGTGGGCTTGGGCGGCGCCGATCCCGTGGGAGCGGAGCTTCCGGGCCCGCGTCTTGGGACGCTTCCACTGCTTCCAGTACACCTGTCGGAGCCGACGTCGGAGCCACTCATCGAACTCATCGAAGACCGAAGGCGTGTCCGCCAGGGCGAAGTACGCCGTCCATCCACCGATGAAGCGGTTGAGGATAGCGACGCGCTCGTCCATGGAGATGCCCCAGTTGCGGGCGGTGAGCCCCCGGATGCGACCCTTGAGGGCCGTCTTGGCCTTGTAGTCGATCCGGATGTCAGTCCGCCCGTTGCGTCTCAGGAAACCGAAGCCCAGGAGACCGCGCTTCGTTGCGAGCGCGATGCCCGACTTGGCGCGGTTCACCTTGAGCTTCAAGACGCCTTCGACGAAGGCACTGACCGTTTCCAGCACACGCTGTGCTGCCCGCTCGCTGCGTACGTAGATCCGAACGTCGTCGGCGTAACGCACGAAGCGGTGCCCCCGCCGTTCCAGCTCTTTGTCGAGGTCGTCCAGCATGATGTTGGAGAGCAGCGGCGAGAGCGGCGAGCCCTGGGGCGTGCCTTCCTCGTTTGCCTCCACCTGGACACCATCGATCATCACTCCAGCCTCGAGGTAGCGCCGGATGAGCTTGAGCAGTGCTCGATTCCCCACTTTCCTTGCCACCCGTGCCATCAGGGCGTCGTGGTTCACGCGGTCGAAGAACGAGTCGAGGTCGAGGTCCACGACCCAGCCGTAGCCGTCGGCGATATGCCGGCGGGCGGCCTCGACCGCCATGTGTTGGCTCCGCTTTGGGCGGAAGCCGAAGCTCGACTCCGAGAAGGTCGGGTCGAAGATGGGGATGAGCACCTGGGCGATCGCCTGGCAGATCACGCGGTCCACCGCGGTTGGCACTCCCAGTTCCCTGCGGCGTCCGTCGGGCTTGGGGATGAAGACCCTACGAACCGGCGCTGGGCGGTAGGTGCCCTGGTCGAGGCTTTGGCGAATCTCCGGCCAGTGGGCGTCGAGGTGGTCTGGGAGTTCTTCCACCGTCATGCCGTCTGGGCCGGGGGCTCCGTGGTTGGCCACGACCTGTGCCGACGCCCTTCTGAGGTTGTACTGGGAGAACGCACGTCTCCACAGGGCCTCATCGCGGGTGGGGTGAGAGTGAGGTGTCGTAGACGCCGGGGCCGGGCTCGGCTCTTCTTCGGGGTCCGGCAGCTGCACCGCCTCGCCGTCGAGGAAGGCCCACAGGGTGGGTTGGCTGCTGTCTTCGTCCGGCCTACGAGTCAAGCCGATCTCCTCTCGGTTTGACGTTTGGCCCTTCCCGGCACCTGCATCCCCGCCGGTACTTTGGCCGCTGCTGACTCCTGACGGGTCCGTAGCATCGTTGCCGATGCCTCGGTCAGAGCGGATGTGTTGCCCCTAGCTCTGACACCCCGTCAGGCCTCCCCGGATAAGAGACGATCACTTTCCCCCTACGCCCGCCGCATCTACGGAGCGACCCTTTGGTGGTGACGGGCTTGCCATCCGCGGCCAGCTCGCCCAGACCCGCCCGGCCTCATATGCGGTTCGTGTTCCTCGGTGCAGGGGTTTGCCTCAGCGGGCTTCCTTCGGACCCCGTCTCACGGCGGAGCCCTTGCCTGTGGCTACGGCTGGCACCACCTCCTGCCGACGGGGACTCTCACCCCGCTAGTGAACGCCCATGCCGGGCGTACCGCGAAAAGGCCCCGCCGACGGCGGGGCCTTTGGGGTCGTGCGAGCGGTGCTAGCCGACCACGGCGAGGATGTCGCGCTCGGCGAGGATCAGCAGGTCCTCACCCTCGACCGCGACCTCCGTGCCGCCGTACTTGGAGTAGACGATCCGGTCGCCCTCCTTCACGTCGAGGGGGATGCGGGTCCCCTCGTGGTACGCCCCGGGGCCGACGGCCAGGATGACGCCCTCCTGGGGCTTCTCCTTGGCGGTGTCCGGAATCACCAAGCCTGAGGGCAGCGGCTTGTCGCTGTCGTCGGGACGAACCAGTACACGGTCGCCGAGTGGGCGCAGCTTCATCTGATGGCACCTCCAGCTCTATCTTGCGAAGTTAGCACTCACGGGTTGCGAGTGCTAAAGGGATGCTAACCGAGGCGGCGGGGAGCGTCAACCGCTGCGCTAGGTGAGGGGCAGGTTGGGATCCGGCGTGGCGTCCAGG
>DASYXP010000039.1:0-18189 GCA_035934835.1 Gemmatimonadales bacterium
GGTCAGGGCATCTGGTCGAGGGCGCCGAGCGCGCGGTACGTCCGCAGGCGCGCGGTGGCGAAGTTGACCTTCGCCTGGATGTAGGCGTCACGGGCCTGGATGAGGCCCGCCTGCGAATTGCTGGTCTCCACGCTCCCGGCGACGCCCGCCTTGAAGCGCTCGTCGGACTGGGCCAGTTCCTGCTCGGCCAGGTCGAGCCGCTCGCCGGCGAGCGCCACCTGGTCGCGGGCGCTCTGCAGGTCGAGCACCGCGGTGCGGGCATCGACCTCCACCTGCTGGAGCAGGGCGTGCTCGCGCAGGGCCTGCGCGTCGACCTGGTCGCCCGATTCGGAGTAGCGGCGCTGGCGCCGGAGGCCGTCGAAGATCGGCACCGAGGCGCGGATGCCGACCTGGTAGGTGCCATTCATCTGGTCGGTCCGGGTGCCGGCGTAGTTGTAGCTGCCGAAGAGGCCCAGGGTGGGAACGTCCTCCCACAGGATCGCGCGGCGGCTCAGCTCGGCCACGCGGCTCCGCTCCCGCTCCGCGGCGGCTTCGGGCCGGTGGGCCAGGGCGTACGCCACGGCGGAGTCGGGCGTCACCGGCACGGTGAGCGCGCCGCCGCCGAGCGAGTCGGCCAGGACGAGCGTCGTGTCGGCCGGCAGGTCGAGCGCCTGCGCGAGGTCGATCCGCGCCCGGTCGAGGCTGGTCCGGGCCATCAGCAGCTGGGTCCGGACGGCGGCGGCGTTGACCTCGGCGCGCGTCACGTCGATCGCGGCGCTCACGCCGGCGGCCCGGAGCTGCTGCGCCTGGTGGAGGAGGTCGGCGGCCACGGCGCTGTCCGCCTCGCGCGCGGTGACCGTCTCCTGGGCGCTCAGCACCCGGAGGTACGCGAGGCCGGCGGCCGCGCCCGCCTGGTCGGCGGCCGAACGCGCGTCGTAGCGGGCGGCGCCGGCGGTGGTGCGCGCAGCGGCGATCCGGTTGAAAAGCCCGCCGTCGAAGAGCACCTGCGAGGCGCGGGCATCGAGCGTGTACAGGTTGAAGTCGGGCGTGACCACCGGGAATCCGGGGATCGACAGGCCGAACGTGGCCAGGTTGTTGGTCTGGCGGGAGTACGTGCCGTCGGCGTCGAGCGTCGGCAGCAGGTGGCCGGTCTGCTCTGACGCCTTGAGCTCCGACGAGTGGACGCCCAGGCGCGCCAGGGCGGCCCCGATGGCGCGCTCCTGGCCGAGCCGCACGGCGCCGGCGAGCGTGAGGGGAGCGGACAGGGCGGCGGGGGCCTGGGCCCGGGCCGTCGACGGGGCGGCGGCGAGGGCCGCGAACAGCAGGTGGCGGATGCGCATGGGGATCAGGCGCCGGGTTCGGCGGGACGGGCGAGGACGCCGTGGAGGAGCAGGTCGACCACGCCCTCGAACACCTGCTGGTCGGTCAGTCGCTCGGCGTCGAGGCCGGTGAAGAAGCACTGGGCCTGCGCCGCCTGGATGACGAGCATCGGCAGGCCGCGCGGGAGGAAGTTGTTGGCCACCGGGCGGAACTCACCCGAGCGGACGCCGCGCTCCATCACCGTCTCGATGAGGCGGCGGGCGCGGAGGATCACCTCGTCGTAGTAGAACTTGGCGAGCTCGGGGAAGCAGCCGAGTTCGGAGACGCAGAGCCGGGAGATGCGCACCATCTCCTCCTCGCGCATCAGCCGCCAGTAGCCGCGCACCAGCTCGACCATCAGCTCCCGGGCGCTGCCGGTGTATCCCCGCGCGAGTTCCTCGGCCGTGGCGACGGCCGAGACGATCTTGGCGCGGACCATCTCGCGGAAGAGGGTCTCCTTGCCGTCGAAATAGAGGTAGACCGTGCCCTTGCTGACCCCGGCCTCGCGCGCGACATCCTCCAGGCGGGCGCGGGCGAACCCGTTCTCGCCGAAGACCTTCGCCGCGGCATCGAGGATCTCTTCAGGACGTGCATCGGGACGTCGATGCCATCGGGGAGTCTGGATCTCTGTCGCCATCTCGTTTGCTCGTAATGAGTTACGCCTGCCGCTTACTTACTGAACGGCCAGTAATATCTAAATGACTGGTCAGTTAGTCAAGGGGCGGGGAGCCGAGGAGGAGAGGGGAAAGGGAGAAGGAGAAGGGGGAAGATGGGAAGAGGCGAACGCGGGTCGTCACTGCATTGGCGTGCTCCTGTCCGTCGCGCGCGAAGCGATCCTGCGCTCCCCCCGGGGGATGACTTCGGCGGCGCCTGACGTCTACGTGTCGACGGTCGGACCATCTTGCCGCTTCGGGCACCGACGCCCCACTCGGCGGGTGGAAGCGGTACGCCCAACGCGCGTCATTCGGCTGAGCCTGAGCGCGCCGCCAGCCTTCGACAAAGTGGAGCAGGTCCCTCACGCTGCTCGGGATGACACGCCGCATGCATGCCAGCTCCCGTGTCCCGAACTTCGCGCCGCCTTCCCCTCTCCCCCTCTTCCCCTTGCCCCGCCCGGCGCTCTTTCCTAGCTTAGACCCACACGCTCTCAAAGGAGCGCCTGCCGATGTCGGACCCGTTCATGAGTTCCGACGACTACGATGAACAGGCCCACCAACTGTACAACGAAGGCAGGTACGATGACGCACTAGCGTTGCTCCGCGAAGGACTCGCCCTCTATCCCCATGCCGTCGAGCTCCATGTCGGCGTCGCGTATGCGCACCTCGCGCGGGAAGAGTACGCGTGGGCCCGGCGCTCCTTCGAGACGGCGACGATGCTGGACCCCGACCACGAGGACGCGCTCGCCGGCTATGGCGAGGTGCTCCTCAAGCTCGGCGCCGCTGACCTGGCCCTGAACCAGTTCGAGCGCATCCTCCTCCTCGGCTTCTCCGACGACCACGAACTGATGCTGCAGATCGGCCGCGCGCTGTTCCGCGAGGGGCTGATGCAGTCGGCGCACCGGTTCTTCGAACTGGCGGTCGGCGCCCAGCCCGACAGTCCGGAAGCGGCCGCCTGTGTGGGCTACGCGGCCCACCGGCTCGGGCTCGAGAGCCAGGCCATCTACTGGCTGCGGCGGGCCCTCGAGGCCGACACCGACTACTCCGAGGCGCGGATCTACCTGGCCAACATGCTCTACGATCGGGGAGAATCGGAGGCCGCGCTCCACCAGCTCGACCGCACCCGCCCCGACGACCACTACGACGAGCTTGGCCTGTGGCGCTACGTCGAGCTCAAGAAGACGATCTACCGCCTCCCCGACGATGACCCCGAGCTCACGCCCTGGCTGGCCCGGCTGGGCGAGGTGTCGGGCGAGCCCGACGGGATCGACCTCCTCCTGGCCGAGATCGAGGCGCAGCAACCCGACGGGTCGGTGCGCGATCCGCACCAGCTCGAGCTCTTCGGCACCCTGCTCACCGAACTGCAGGAGATGCAGAAGCGCCCCGGCGCCTCCGAGCAGCACCAGGTGTCGATCCTCTCGGGGCACAACTTCCGCGGCACCTGGGAGGAGATCCTCCTCCAGATGAAGGCGGCCGACCAGGAATGGGCCCACGCCTCGCTGGCCGACTTCATGGGGTCGATCGCCCGGCGCGGCGCCACCGAGACCGGCGTCGTCATCCCCCTCACCGACGCCGAGGCGTTCATCCGCGGCAGCGCCGAGGCTGGGGTCCTCCGGATCCTGCACTAGGGCGGTCGCCGGTCCCTTTCACGACGGGGCGTCCGAGACAGGACGCCCCGCTGCGTTTAGTATGCCGTGATGCCCCCATCTCCTTCTGTCCGCGGCGACCCGGACCGTCCAGCCCCGTGGACGGCCGGTGCCCGGCGCGAAGTCCTCCCCAACGGCCTCACCGTCCTGGTCCAGCGCGACGACTCCGCCCCCGTGGCGGCGGTGGTGACCCACGTGCGCGCCGGCTTCTTCGATGAACCCGACGAGTGGGCCGGCCTCTCGCACGTGCTCGAGCACATGTTCTTCAAGGGCACGCCCACCCGCGGTGTCGGCGCCGTGGCCCGGGAGACGAAGGGCCTGGGCGGCTACCTCAACGCCGGCACCGGGTACGACCGCACCAGCTACTACGTGGTGGTGCCGGCCCGGAACCTCGGGAGCGCGATCGACATCCAGGCCGACGCGCTGCAGCGGGCCACCCTCGATCCCGGCGAGCTCGCCCGGGAGCTCCAGGTCATCATCGAGGAGGCCAGGCGCAAGCGCGACACGCCCTCGGCAGTGGCCTCGGAGACGGTCCACGAACTCCTCTTCGACCGGCACCGCATCCGGCGGTGGCGCATCGGCCACGAGGAGGCGCTCGCGAAGTTCACGGCGACCGAGCTCCGGGCCTACTACGCCAGCCGCTACGTCCCCTCGCGGACGATCGTGAGCATCGTGGCCGCGGCGCCGGAGGACGAGATGCTCGCGGCGGCGCGCGCGGCCTATGGCAGCTGGCCCGCCCGGCCCGCCGACGTGCCCGACGGCCCCATCGAGCCGCCGCGGACCGGGGTCCGGGTCCGCACCCTCCGCGGCGACGTGGCGCAGGCGGACCTCGTGCTCGCGTGGCGCGGCGTCCCGCCGCTCGACCAAGCCGAAGCCGCGCTCGACATGGCGGCGGCGGTGCTCGCGACGGGACGGGGGAGCCGGCTCCACGCGCGCCTCCGCGAGACCGGCATCGCCACGAGCGTCGGGGCGTGGCACTACGCCCAGGGCGATGTCGGCGTGTTCGCCGTCCACGCCGATGGCGATCCGGTGCAGGTGCCGGCGATGATCGATGGGATCGCGGCCGAGATCGCCCGGCTCCGCCGGGATGGCCCGAGTGCCGTGGAACTCGACCGCGCCCGCACCCTGTTCCGGGTACGGTGGGCGCGGCAGTTCGAGTCATACGAAGGGCGTGCCTCGGCCCTCGCGGGTGCCGAGGCGCTGGGCAACGTACGCCTGCTCGATGAGGAGTACGCACGGATGCTCGCCGTGACCCCGGACGACGTGCGCCGTGCGGCCGCGCAATACCTGGATCCCGATGGCGTGTCGGCGGTGGCGTACCTGCCGCGGGACCGGGGCGCCGACCTCGACGCGGGCGCGCTCCGCGCCCCGTTCGATGCCGCGCCGCCACGCGTCGATGCGCCGACCGGGCCGGCCATCCGCACCTCACCAGGTCGTGCCGTTACCGGCCGGTCGGTCGCGGGCGTGGAGCACGTGCGCCTCAAGGGCGCCGACCTCCTCCTGCGGCGGCGCCCCGGCACCCCGCTCGTCACGCTGGGCGCGCATTTCCCTCGAGGGGATTGGGAAACGTCCGCAGACGCCGGCATCGCGGCGCTCGCGATGCGCTCGCTGGTCCGCGGCGCCGGCGAATGGGACGCCGCGGCGCTCGCCCTGGCGTCGGAGCGCCTTGGCGGCACCCTCAACCCGGTGGCGAACGCCGACTGGGTGGGGCTCGGCCTCACCGCCACCGCCGAGCAGGTCGGCGCGGCCGCGGGGCTCCTCCACTCGGTGCTCACGACGCCGAGATTCGATGCGGCCAGCGTCGGCATCGAGCGCGATCTCCTCCTCGAGGAGGCCCGCCAGCAGGTCGACGACATGTTCCGCTACCCGTTCCAGCTCGCCTTCGGCGGTGGATTCGGTGAGACGGGGTATGGACTGCCGGTCGGCGGAACGCTCGAGAGCCTCTCCGCACTCGATGCGGCCCGCGTCCGCGACTGGCACCGCAACTCGGTGCTGGGCGTCCGCCCGGTCATCGTGGCCGTGGGTGACGGCGACCTCGCGGCGGTCGCTGCGGTGCTCGCGGGCACATTCGGAAGCTGGGATCCGCGGACGGAGCCTGCCGGACGCGCCGATCCGGCGTGGCTGGTCCGGGATGCGGCGCGGGAGCAGGTGGTGACCCGCGACAAGCGCCAGACCGCGATCGCGATGGCGTTCCCGGGGCCGGTCCATCGCGCCGCCGACCGCCCGGCGGCGGAGGTCTGGGCCGCGGTGGCGAGCGGGCTCGGCGGCCGGCTCTTCGAGGCGCTCCGCGACCGGCGGTCCCTCGCGTACACGGTGCTCGCCACCGCCTGGTCGCGGGCTGCGGGCGGGGCGTTGGTCACCTACATCGCCACGCGGCCGGAGCGCGAGGAAGAGGCGCGCTCTGAGATGCTGGGCGAGCTCGCGAAGTTCACCGCTGAGCCGCCCTCAAGCACCGAGCTCGACCAGGCGCGGAACTACCTGGCGGGGCAGGCGGAGGTGTCACGCCAGAGCGCGTCCGCGCTGGCGGCCGAGGTGGTGGAGGCGTGGATCGCGGGGAGGGGGCTGGAAGAGCTGGAGGATCCGGGGGCCGAGTATCGCGCAGTGTCAGCGGAGGAGGTGCTGGCCGTTGCGCGGGAACACCTCGATCCATCGCGCCGATCCGAAGGCGTCGTGCGGGGGCGGCGGTCCGAGACCGGTTGAGGAGGGACCACGAACTCCGCGACCTCCGTGGTCCCACCGCGGACGGCGCTAGCCGCTCAGCCTGCGGAGGATGATCTCGACGGCCCGCTTGGGGTCGGCGGGGGCGGGCGCCAGGAGGTCGATGATGGCACGACCTTCCTCCGGGATGGTGTGGAGGGCCAGGTGTCCGCCGTGGCCCACCAGCACCACCGCGATGCCGCGGGGGCCCGACCGCGCCACCGGCGGGCCGTGGCCCTGGAGCCCGACGGCGCTGGCGGCGGCGATGACGAGGCCGCCGAGCGCATCGAGGTCCCCGAGGCGGGGGCCGCCGAGCGCGGTGAGTTCGGTGTGGTGGTGGACGAAGGACAGGGCCATCGGGGAGGACCGCGGCGTACGAGGCGGCCGGTCAGAACATCGACATCGCGAGGAGCGACCGGAGGTTGTCGTTGGTCGCGCGCAGGCGGGCCGAGAGGAGCCGGGTGACGGCCCACAGGACCTTGTAGGCGATGTCGCGGTTGAAGTCGAGCAGCAGCTCGAACTCCGGCCGGGTGATGGTGAGCAGCGTGCAGGGGGAGTGGGCGATCGCGTCGGTCGAGCGCTCCGACCGGTCGAACACCGACATCTCCCCGAAGCAGGCGCCGGTCGGGAGGACGGCCAGGGCCTCCTCGCCGGCCCCGGGCACCGTGCGGCTGATGCGCACCTCGCCCTGGACGATGACGAAGAGCCGGTTGCCCGGCTCCCCTTCTTTGAAGATCGACGCCGCGGCGTTGTACTTTTGTTCCTTGCAGATCTCGGCGACGCGCGCGAGTTCGCCTTCGTCGAGGTCGGCGAAGATCGCGGTCTTCTTCAGCAGTTCGATGTGCGTCGTCACGGTGGACCCGGTCTGGAGGTCGAGTGACCGAAGCTACCCCCCGCCCGGTACCGCGGCAAGAGCGGCAGAAGTTCGGGCCCGCGGACTTCCTCACGCTTTCGAGGATCCCGCTTGCGGTGGCGTTCCTGCGGGTGGACCTGCCGCTCGACCGGCTGGGGATCCTGGCCGCCGCCGCCCTGAGCGACCTCCTCGACGGCGCGCTGGCCC
The DNA here is from genome assembly GCA_035934835.1 of Gemmatimonadales bacterium. GTDB lineage: Bacteria > Gemmatimonadota > Gemmatimonadetes > Gemmatimonadales > GWC2-71-9 > CAMLHU01. The sequence goes on from DASYXP010000039.1 coordinate 7,395, forward strand.
GGCGGCTGGGCGGCTCGCGGTTCGGCGCGGTGCTCGACCCCATCACCGACAAGCTCTTCATGGCGGCCGCCTTCCTGGTGGTGCTCCTGAGCGGGCGGCTGGCGTGGTATGAGGTGGTGGCGGTGCTGCTCCGGGACCTCGTGGCCACGGGGGCGTTCGTGGTCTGGGCCGTGTCGGGGCGGCCGGCGGCGGTGCCGGCGCGGCTCGGCGGCAAGGCCGTGACCCTGGGCCAGGTGCTGACGCTGGTGGCGTTCCTGCTCGATTCGCCGCTGCTGCAGGAGCTGGCCTGGGCCACCGCGGCCATCGCCATCTACGCGATCTACGACTACGCCCGCGCGGTGCCGCTCGACCGGCGACCGCTGGGCGCCTGACATCCTACCGGAGGCACGATGCCGCAGGAGACCAAGCACGCCACGCTCGACTGGCTGGGGGAGCTCCGCTTTGCGGGGGGCGAGCCCGGCGGGCCGAAGAGCTTCATCGACGCCGACAACGCCTCGGCGCCGGGCCCGATGCTCACGCTGCTGCTGGCCGCGGCCGCGTGCACCGCGAGCGACGTGGTGATCGTGCTCAAGAAGAAGCGCGTCGCGCTGAGCAAGCTCTCCCTCGAGGTGGCCGGGACCCGACGGGAAGCGGAGCCGCGCCGCTACGTGGCCATCCACCTGACCTACCACCTGGCCGGTGAGGGGCTCGACGAGGTCAAGGCGCGCCACGCCATCGACCTCTCGATCGAGAAGTACTGCTCGGTGATGCATTCGCTCGCCAAGGACATCGCCGTCACCTATGAGCTCCGGCTCGGCTAGCCGGGCCCTGCTGCTCGCGGCGCTGGCGGCGTGCCTCCTGTCGTCGGGCGCGGCGGCGCAGGTGCAGCGGGAGCTCGGGGTGGAGGGCGTGGGGCTCATCGCCGATCCCGGGTTCGCGGGCGGCGGGGTGTGGGCGGCGCTCCGGCCGTCGGACCGGCTCCGGCTGGGCGCCACGGTGCTCGGCGGCGCGCGGCGGGATGTGGCGCTCCGCGGCGAGCTCGTGGCCCACTTCCTCCTCGACCCCGACCGGCGGGGCGGGGCCGGCCTGTACGGCGGCGGGGGCGTGGCGGCGGAGTCGGGGCCGCTGGGCCAGGCGTGGATCGTCGCGGTGCTCGGGCTCGAGGGGGATCCGGGCGGCCGGTCGGGCTGGGTGGTGGAACTGGGCGTGGGGGGCGGGGTGCGGGTGTCGGTCGGCTGGCGCTTGCGTTCGCGCGCGGCGCACTGACGGCGCTGCCGGCCGGTAACGACAACGGCGCCCCGCAAGGTGCGGGACGCCGTGTGGACTTCCGGGACCGCGGTGGCCTACTCGGCCGACGCGCCGACCGTCTGGGGCAGCCGCGAGACCACCGGCTGGCAGTACCGCTCGCCCAGGGTGCGGACCTGCGCCAACTCCTCCGGCGTCAGCTCCTCATACCGCTCGGCGAGGTACAGCATCGTGTCGTCGAACCAATCCTTCTGGTGCTCGGGTTCCGCCTCCATCACTCCGCAGCGCAGGATGTGGCTGAAGAGTTCGTCGCGCGCCTGGTCGAGGGCGGACGGGCCGGTGGTCGGACGCCGAGGCTTCTTCTTGGACATTAACGGCGCTCCTTGCGCGTAATGGGGTCGTACACAGCGCCAAATATACCAAGGAAGGGCCCCGGAATGCAGTGGGGCGCGCCGCCGCGCCGGGTCGGCGGCCGCGATTAGATTCCGGGTCGCGGCCGGTCGTACGGCCAGGGAGGTGCGGCGATGTCAGACCACGACCAGGTGTACGGCGACGAGCGGGAGCGCCGGCTGCGCGAACGGCTGATCGAGGTGGCCGCGCGGATCCGGGAGCTGGAGGCGCGGAGCGAGCTCCTGGCCCGGGTGCCGGAGCTCCTCCGGCTCCTCGGCGAGGCGCGCAGCGAACTGTTCCACTATGAAGTGCGGGTCACCTACGACACCCCGGAACTGGCGGAGCACCGCAAGCTGGTGGAGCGGGCCGCGGAGGGGTGGACTCCTGACGACGAAGGGGACGAAGAACTGCCATGGCGCAACCGACGGGTGGACTGAGCCGATTCTACGGAGTGCTGGCGGCGCTGGCGGTGGCCGGCCTCGCGGTCATCGGGTGGCTGGTGCTGCGGAAGCCGCCGCTCAGCATCCCGGCCAACGTGGTGGTCACTGCGGCCGATACGACCGGGTTCTCCGGGTACTACCTCGGGTCGGACTCCGCCCCGGTGACCATCACCGAGTACGGCGACTTCCAGTGCCCGCTCTGCGCCAGCTGGGACGGGGTGCAGTTCCCGGCGGTGCGGGAGCAGCTCATCAACACCGGCAAGGTGCGCTGGCGCTATCGGGACTGGCCCATCGACCAGCTCCATCGCTGGACCCGGGTGGCGTCCCACGCGGCGGCGTGCGCCGACGAGCAGGGCAAGTACTGGCCGATGCACGAATCGCTCTTCGTGTGGCAGAGCACGTGGGCCTTCTCGTCGGATGCGCCGTCGCTCATCCACAAGTACGCGGTGCAGGCCGGCCTCGACGGCGCCAAGTTCGACGCCTGCATGGCCTCCAAGAAGTACGCCGGGCGCATCCAGGCCTCGTTCAACGAGGGCGAGAAGCTCGGCGTCAACGCGACGCCCAGCTTCCTGATCGGCGGGCGGCTCTACATCGGCGTCGAACACATGAGCTCGGACGAGATCGGCAAGCTGGTCGACTCGATCATCGCGGCCACCCCAAAGCCGGCGACGAAGAAGCCGTGAAGCACCGGATGGCCGTGGGGCTCCTGAGCCTCGCCGGGTTCTTCCTGGCCCTCTACCTGTACCTCTACAAGATCGGGCTCATCGGCACCCTGGCCTGCGGCACCGGCGGGTGTGAGACCGTGCAGATGAGCCCGTGGAGCCGATTCCTGGGCGTCGAGGTCGCGCTGTACGGCGTCATCGGCTACGCGCTGCTCCTCGGGCTGGCGCTCGTCTCGCTCCAGGCGGGCGCGGCGAGGCGCCACTGGAGCGACCGGCTCATCCTCCTCGGCGCGGGCGCCGGCGTGCTCTTCACGGCCTACCTCACGTCGCTCGAACTCTTCGTCATCCACGCCATCTGCCGGTGGTGCGTCGGCTCGGCGGCCATCATCACCTCGATCCTGGTGGTGGCGCTGCTCGGCCGCCGGGCGGCCGCGGGGACCACCGGCTGAGGACGATGCGCGCCGATGCCCGCCGCGAGCCCGTCGGCACCGCGCTCGCCGGCCTGTCCCTCGGAGCGCTGGGCGTGGTGTACGGCGACATCGGCACCAGCCCCCTCTACGCCCTCACCGAGTGCTTCCGCGGCGTCCACGCCGTGGAGCCCACGCGCGACAACATCTACGGCGTCCTGTCGCTCGTGTTCTGGGCCCTCACCTTCGTCGTCACGTTCAAGTACCTCTTCTTCGTGATGCGGGCCGACAACCGGGGCGAAGGGGGGATCCTCGCCCTCTTCGCGCTGGTGCGCCCCCGCGGCTCGGCCCGCGGACGCGCCTGGTTCATCGTCGGACTCGGGCTGTTCGGCGCGGCGCTCCTCTACGGCGACGGCGTCATCACCCCCGCCATCACCGTCCTCGGCGCGGTCGAGGGGATCAGCGTCGCGACGCCGGCCTTCCAGCACCTGGTGGTGCCGCTCAGCGTCGCGATCCTGGTGGCGCTCTTCTGGTTCCAGAAGCGCGGCACCGCCGCGATCGGGCGCGTCTTCGGGCCGGTGATGCTGGTGTGGTTCCTGTCCATCGCGGCGCTCGGCGCCCGGGGCATCCTGATGCACCCGGCCATCCTCCGCGCGCTCGACCCGCGCGTGGCCATCGCGCTCTTCCTGCGCGACGGCACCGCCGGCTTCCTGGTGCTGGGCGGAGTGGTGCTGGTGGTCACCGGCGCCGAGGCGCTGTACGCGGACATGGGGCACTTCGGGAAGCGGCCCATCCGGGCGGCCTGGGCGGCGCTGGTGCTCCCGGCCCTCGTCCTCAACTACTTCGGTCAGTCGGCCAACCTGCTGGTGCACCCCGAGGCCATCCGGAACCCGTTCTATGCGCTGGTGCCCGACTGGGCGCTCTACCCGATGATCGGCGTGGCGACACTCGCCGCCATCGTGGCGTCGCAGGCGCTCATCTCCGGCGCGTTCTCGCTCACCCGGCAGGCCGTGCAGCTGGGGTACGCCCCGCGGGTCACCATCGTCCACACCTCGAGCACCGAGATCGGGCAGATCTACATCCCCGAGGTCAACAGCGCCCTCGCGGTGACGTGCGTGGCGCTCGTCCTTGGGTTCCGCTCGTCGTCGGCGCTGGCGGCGGCGTACGGCATCGCCGTCACCGGGACGATGATCATCACCAGCATCCTCTTCCACCAGGTGGCGGTGCGCCGATGGAAGTGGCCGGAGTGGCAGGCGTCGGCGCTCACGGGGCTCTTCCTGGCGGTGGACCTCGCCTTCTTCGGGGCCAATATCGTCAAGATCGGCGACGGCGGCTGGTTCCCCCTGGGCGTCGCCGCCGTGGTGTACACCCTGATGACCACATGGAAGAAGGGGCGCGACGTCCTCGGCGCCTTCTCCCGCGAGAACTCGCTGCCGATGGGGCTCTTCCTCGACGACGTGCGGCGCCGCCGCCCCGCGCGCGTCCCGGGCACGGCGGTGTTCATGAGCTCCGACCCGTCGGGCGCGCCGCCGGTGCTGCTCCACCACCTCAAGCACAACAAGATGCTGCACGAGCGTGTGATCCTCGTGTCGCTCACGAGCGAGGAGATCCCCCAGGTCCCCGACCGCGAACGGGTGACCTGGGCCGACCTGGGCGAGGGATTCTTCCAGGTCGTGGCGCGCTACGGCTTCATGGAAACGCCCAACGTGCCCGAGCTCCTGCATTCGCTCGAGCAGCGGGGGAACCCCGACGCGACGGGCCTCGGCGGGATCGTGGTCCGGCCCCTCGACACCACCTTCTACCTGGGCCGCGAGACGCTCCTCCCCGACGGCCCGTCGGCGATGGCGCGCTGGCGCAAGCGGCTGTTCATCGTGATGGCGCGGAACGCGGTCTCGGCCTCGAGCTTCTTCGCCCTGCCGGCCAACCGCGTGGTGGAGATGGGGGCGCAGATACAGTTGTAGCCAACAGACAACAGACAGCAGCCAACGACTGACAGCCAACGACCGATACCGACAGCTGCCGGCCGGGTCTGGGATGGACGTGACGAGGGCTCCCCGCATCGGGAGCCCTTGAGTGTTTGGAGCCGCTGATAGCTGATAGCCGATAGCTGATAGCTCCCCTTACGACTCCTCCGCCTCGTACTGGTCCTTGAGCCGAGCGACCACGCCCGGATCGGCCAGCGTGGTGGTGTCGCCCAGCGCGCGCCCTTCCGCGATGTCGCGCAGCAGCCGGCGCATGATCTTCCCGCTCCGGGTCTTGGGGAGGTCGGCGGAGAAGAAGAGGTCGTCCGGGCGGGCGATGGCGCCGATCTTCTTGGCCACGTGCTCGCGCAGGTCGTCCTTGAGCTCGGCGGTCGGGTGGCGCCCTTCCTTGAGTGTCACGAAGGCGGCGAGCGCCTGGCCCTTGAGCTCGTGCGCCTTTCCGACGACGGCCGCCTCGGCCACGGCGGGATGGTCCACCAGCGCGCTCTCCACCTCCATCGTGCCGATCCGGTGCCCCGCGACGTTCAGCACGTCGTCCACGCGGCCCAGGATCCACCAGTACCCGTCGTCATCGACCTTGGCGCCATCGCCCGCGAAGTAGCGGCCGGGGAAGCGGCTCCAGTAGGTCTGGCGATACCGCTCGTCATCGCCGTAGATGGTGCGGAGCATCCCGGGCCAGGGCGCGGTGAGCACGAGGAACCCGCCCCCCTTGGGGAGTGCCTTGCCGGTCGCGTCGACCAGCTCGACCTGCACGCCGGGGAAGGGCACCGTGGCCGAGCCGGGCTTGGTGGTGGTGACGCCGGGGAGCGGCGTGATCATGATGCCGCCGGTCTCGGTCTGCCACCAGGTGTCGACGATGGGGCAGCGCCCACCGCCGACGTGCCGGTGGTACCACATCCACGCCTCCGGGTTGATGGGCTCGCCCACCGAGCCGAGGAGCCGGAGCGTCGAGAGGTCGTGGCGGGCGGGGAGCGCCTCGCCCCACTTCATGAAGGCGCGGATGGCGGTCGGCGCGGTGTAGAGCACCGTCACGCCGTAGCGCGCCACCAGCTTCCAGAAGCGGTCCCGTTCGGGCCAGTCGGGGGCGCCCTCGTACATCACCACCGTGGCGCCGATGGCGAGCGGCCCGTACACCACGTACGAATGCCCCGTCACCCAGCCGACGTCGGCGGTGCACCAGAAGACGTCCTCGTCCTTGAGGTCGAAGACGTAGCGCGTCGTGGTCGCCACCTGGGTCAGGTATCCGCCGGTGGTGTGGACGATGCCCTTGGGCTTCCCGGTCGTCCCCGAGGTATAGAGGATGAAGAGGAGGTCCTCGGCGTCCATCGCCTCGGGGGGGCAGTCGGGCGACTCGGCGTCGAGCACCCGGTGCCACCAGTGATCGCGTCCCTCGGTCATGTTGGCGAAGGCCTCGTCGCCATCGGCGCCGGCCCGGCGGCGCACCACGACCACGTGCCGGATGGTGGGGCACCCGGCCAGCGCCTCGTCGGCAAAGCGCTTGAGCGGCACCACCTGGCCCCGCCGGTACCCGCCGTCGGCAGTGATGAGCAGGTTGGCGCCGGCGTCGTTGATGCGGTCCCGGAGCGAGTCGGCGGAGAAGCCGCCGAACACCACCGAGTGCACGGCGCCGATCCGCGCGCACGCGAGCATCGCGATGGCCGCTTCGGGCACCATCGGCAGGTAGATGGCCACCCGGTCGCCGCGCTTGACGCCGAGGCGCCTGAGGGCGTTGGCGGCGCGACCCACCTCGCGCGCCAGGTCCCAGTAGGTGAGGACGCGCCGGTCGCCGGGCTCGCCTTCCCAGATGAGCGCGGCCTTGTTGCGCCGCGGGCCGGCCAGGTGCCGGTCGAGGCAATTGGCGGACGCGTTGAGCTTCCCTCCCTGGAACCACTTGGCATGCGGCGGGGTCCAGTCGAGGACCCGGTCCCACGGGCGGATCCAGTCGAGCGCGCGGGCCTGGGTGGCCCAGAACCGCTCGGGGTCGGCAGCGGACGCGATGAAGTTGTGATCAGCGAGCGCCTTCGCGGTGAATTCCGGCGGCGGCGGGAAGCGGCGCTGTTCGTGGAGCAGGGTATCGAGTTGGTCGGTCATGTCTCGGCGTCGACGAGCGGGAGGACGGTGCGTCGCCCATCCATCTTAGCCGCCGCAGGCAGGCAGGGTAAGCGATGCGGAGGCGGGCCTCGCTGTCAACAAATACGACGATGTCAAAGAATTGAGGGGTTGCAGGACCCGGCATTTTCACGCTCGGCGCAACGAAAATTGGGGTGCGACGGAGCTCACATTGACGGCGTAAGTCGTTGCAATGAATGTACTTGAATAATTAGGCACCGACTTCGCCTTAGTGAGGGCCGGCGCCACAAGGCGCCAGACAACTGAACCGCCCGATAAGAGCACACCCGGAGCGATCCGGGGCCGCAAAACTTGAGGTCTCGTGTCCGGCGAATGCCGGCTCCACGAGATAGCTCGGTGCCGAAGGTGGAGCAGACGAAGCGCATCCGCGCGGAGACTCTCCTGTTGACCCATCGGCGGCGATGGCAGGGAGGGTCTCCTGCCATTGTCGGGCGGAGGAGCCCGTAATGGAGACCGCGCTGATGCAAGAGACCCTGATGGCCCCTGAGCACTTGGGTCTGCAGAGCCGGACGGATTTCCGCCAGCAGGCGGTGACGTTGCTGGAGCGCCTGCCAGAGGACGGGGGACGCCTGGTCGTGGACCTCAGCGCAACACGGCAGGTCGATTCCGCCGGCCTGGGCGCGCTGATGCTGATCCAGCGCAAGGCGGCGGAGCGGCGCCAGGTGGTGATCCTCCGCGACGCCAACGAGGAGCTCCGCTTCCTGCTGGTGCTCACGAAGCTTGAGGACCTGTTCACCATCGAGCCGGCGGCGGGCTGACCGCCCACGGGGACGGGCCGGGGTCGGGTATATTCCGGCAATGACCCCGCCCGCCCCGCGCCGACGCGTCCTGTTCGTCGAGGATGAACCGGCGCTCCGGACCAGCTACGAGCGGTTCTTTCGCGACCGGTACGCGATGCAGTTCGCGGCGTCCGGGAGCGCTGCCCTGGCGGCCATCAAGGCCACCCCCCCCGACGTGATGATCCTCGACATGCGCCTGCCCGACACCGACGGCCTGGCGCTCCTGCGCGAGGTGCGGCGCGAGCGCCCGACGCTGCCGGTGATCGTCACGACGGCGTACCTGAGCGTGGAGCCGCAGCTCCGGATGCTGGACCTGCCGGTGAGCGGATACCTCGTCAAGCCGTTCGACCTTTCCGAGCTCGGCAGCAGCATCGATGCAGCCTGACGCCCCGGTACTCGAGGTGCGCGGCCTCACGCGCCGCTACGGCCGCGCCCGTGTGCTCAAGGGAGTGGACCTCGCGGTCCAGCCCGGCGAGGTGGTGGCGCTCCTCGGTCCCAACGGCGCGGGCAAGACCACCCTCCTGCGGGTGCTGGCCGGCCTGGCCCGCGCCGAGGACGGCGTGGTGCTGGTGCGGGGGCGGCATCCGGCCGCCGACCCGCTGGCCGCGCGCCGCGCCATCGGGCTGGTGGAGCACCGCTCGCTGCTCTACGGCGAGCTCACCCCGCGGGAGAACCTCGCCTTCACCGCCCGGCTCTTCGGGCTGGACGGCGCGGCGGTGGCGGCGGCGGTGGAACGGCTCGACATCGGCAAGCACGCCGATCTGCCGGTGGCGTCGCTGAGCCGCGGGATGGTCCAACGGACGTCGGTGGCGCGGGCGCTCCTCCATTCGCCGTCGATCCTGCTCCTCGACGAGCCGTTCAGCGGGCTCGACGCCCCGTCGGCCGCGCGGCTGGTGTCGCTGCTGGGTGCGCGCCGTGCCGAGGGGGTGGCGGTGCTCCTGGTGACGCACCAGCCCGAGGAGGCGTGGTCGCTCATCACGCGGGTGGCGGTGCTCCACGGTGGGCGCGTCGTCGTCGACCGGCCCCGGCCCTCCACGCCAGCGGAGACGTCCCGGCTCTACCACGAGGCCATCGGTGGGTGACGCGATCCGGGTGGCGCTCGCAGTGGCGGGGAAGGACCTCCAGCTGGAGCTCCGGCGCCGCACCGCGCTCCTGGCGGCGACGGTCTTCGCGGCCCTCGTGCTGGTGGTGTTCAACTTCGCCCGCGACCCCACCGCCATCTCCGCGCTCGACCTGGCGCCGAGCGCGCTGTGGATCACGCTGGTCTTCTCGTCCGAGGTGGCGCTCAACCGTGCCTTCCACGCCGAGGCGGAGCACGGCGCCCTCGACGGGCTGCTCCTGGCGCCGGCCTCGCGCGGCGGCCTCTATCTCGGCAAGTGCCTGGCCAACCTGATCTTCGTGGGCGTGGTGCTGCTGGTGGCGGTGCCGCTCTTCATCCTGTTCTTCAACCTCGACCCGACGACCGGCTGGACCGGCGTGGCCGCAGTGCTGGTGCTCGCCGCGGTGGGCATCGTCGCGGTGGGGACGCTCTTCAGCGCGATGGCGGTGCGCACCCGGTTTGCGGAGCTCCTGCTGCCGCTCCTGCACCTCCCGTTCGTGGTGCCGATCCTGATCGCGGGGGTGCAGGCCTCGACCCGGCTCCTGGCCGGGCGTCCGTTGAGTGAGGTCGGGGGGTGGCTTAGGTTCCTCGTCGTGTACGACATCGTCTTCCTGACGCTGGGCTCCCTGGCCTTTTCCACGGTGGTGGACGAATGAACGATCCGATGGCCCGGTCGCGGGCGATGGTGCGCTGGGGGGCCGCCATCACGGCGACCGCCTTGGCGCTGCTGGCCGCGGTGATGGTACGGGCGATCCTCTACACCCCGGTCGAGGTGCACCAGGGCCCCGCGCAGAAGATCTTCTACATGCACGCCCCCGCCGCCTGGTCGGCGATGCTCGCCTTCTCGCTCGTCGGCATCGTGAGCGCGGCGTACCTCATCCTGAAGGACGAGCGGCTCGACCGCTTTGCCGCCTGTTCGGCCGAGGTGGGCCTCGCCTTCAGCGGCGTGATGCTCACCACCGGCCCGATCTGGGGCAAGACGGTCTGGGGCACCTGGTGGACGTGGGACGCCCGGCTCACCCTGACCCTCTTCCTCTTCTTCCTGTTCCTCGGCTACCTCGCGCTCCGCGCTGCGGTGAACGACCCCGGCGAGCGGGCCCGCTTCGCGGCGGTGGTCGGGATCCTGGGGCTGGTGCTGGTGCCGTTCATCCACCTGAGCGTCTACCTCTTCCGGACGCTCCACCCGCAGCCGGTGGTGCTGAAGCCGAGCGCGCCGTCGCTGCCGAGCGACATGCTCATCACGCTGCTCACGTCGTTCGGGGTGTTCACGTTGCTCTACGTCGGCTTCGTGACCTGGCGCTATGGGATCGCGCTCGCCGCCGACCTGGCCGGAGGGGACGATGACTGAACTGACGCCGCAGAACGGCGCCTTCATGGTGGCGGGCTACGTCGTGACCGGTGTGATCCTGCTCGGCTACACCCTGTCGCTCTGGGCGCGGAGCGGGAAGGGGAAGAAGTGAGAAGGAGAAGGAGGAGGAGAGAGGAAAAGGAGAAGGAAGAAGTAAAGGGTGAAGAGTGAAAAGGGAGGAGTGAACAAAGGGAAAGACGTCAGTGGTGACCGCTACGACGTGAAAGGGCCCCCGGACGGGATCGCGTTCGGGGGCCCTGCTACGCTTTAGCGCTCACGATTTACTTCTCACCTTCGTCACCCTTCACTCTTCACTCTTCACTTCTCCTTCTCC
>DASYXP010000091.1:0-3900 GCA_035934835.1 Gemmatimonadales bacterium
GCGCCTTGGTGAGCATCACGACGCCGGCCTTGCTGATGCAGTGCACCGGGAACTCGGGCCACGGCTCGAACCCGGCGATGTCGGCGACGTTGACGATCTTCCCGTGCGCCGCACGGAGCGCCGGGAGCGCGCCCTGGGCGCAGAAGAAGGCGGCGCGGAGGTTCAAGTCCATCGTGGCGTCCCAGCTGTCGGGCGTCACCTCGGCCACCGGCTGGCGCACCATCACCGCCGCCGAATTGATGAGCACGTCGAGCCGACCGAACTTGGCGGCCACCCGTTCGGGGAGCGCGCGCGCGGCGCGCGGGTCGCGGAGGTCGGCAGCAAAGATCTCGGCGCGGCGACCGTGGCGAGACGCGAGGGCCGCCAGCTCCTGGGCCCCGTCGCCCGAGGCGTGGTGATGGAGCGCGAGGTCCATCCCGCGGTCGAGGAGGCCTCCCGCGATGGCGGCGCCGAGGCGGCGCCCAGCGCCGGTGACGAGTGCCACGCGACCGGCGAGCTCCATCGGTCAGATGTCCCCGTTCGTGATGGGCAGGATGTGGCCGGTGATGGCGAGCGCCGCGGGGCCGGCGAGGAAGAGCACCCCATCGGTGATCTCGGCCATCTCCACCCAGCGCGCCGGGCCGGCGCCCACCGCCGCCACGTTGTCGGGGGTGCGGACCATCCCCGGCGCCACGGCGTTGACCCGGACTTTCCGGTCGCGGAGCTCGAGGGCCAGCGACGTGGTGAGCCCCGCCACCGCGCTCTTGGCCGCGGCGTAGGCCGCCATCGGCGCCACCGGCTTGAGCGCGGCCATCGAGGCGAAGTTGACGATGCACCCTTCCGTGGCGGACAGCGCATCGACCGCGGCGCGGCACATCAGGAAGGCGGTCTTCAGGTTGATGCTGATCTCGCGGTCGAACGCGGCCACGTCGGTGCCGCCGACCGGGCCATAGGTGGTGAGGCCGCCCGCCACGTTGACCAGGATGTCGAGCCGGCCGAAGTGCTTGAGCGCCGTCTCGACCGCCAGCGCCGCCACGTCGGGCTCGGTGAGGTCGCCGGCGGCGGCGCGGGCGTCGATCTTCCGGGCCTGGAACTCCTTCACCCGCTCCGACACCGCCATCGCGTTCCGGTCGCAGACGACGAGCCTGCCGCCCGCCGAGCCGAACGCATCGGCCACGGCGTGGCCGATCTGGTTGGCGCGCGCGACGCCGGTGACGAGCGCCACCTTGCCGCTGAAGTCGTACGGCTGGCCCATCAATCCTCCCCCAGGTCCTCGAGCGTGATCTCCGCTCCCGGCGCCCCACGGGCGCCGAAGCGGACGGTGCCGTCCCGATCGATCAGGTACACGGTCCGGTCGATGCGCTCGCCCCCCGGCCGCAGCGCCCGGTACGCCCGTGCGATCGCACGATCCGGGTCCGAGAGGAGCGGGAACGGCAGGCCGAGCCGCGCGGCGTAGTCGGCGTGCGCGGCGACCGGTGCCGGGTTGACCCCGAGGGGCCGGACCCCCGCCCGTTCATACGCCGCGACCTCGTCGCGCAGCATCGAGAGCTGGCGGTCGCATCCCGGGGTGTCGTTCCCCGGATAGAACACGACCAGCGCCCGGTGCCCGGCCAGCACCTCCGAAAGCCGCACGGTGCGGCCGTCCGAGGCCGGTGCGGCGAAGTCGGGTGCGCGTTCGCCGCGCGCGAGCGGCGTGTCGGGCGGCGATGCGGGGGTGTCCGCGCTCACGCCGGCACCCGCCGGGCACGTTCGGCGTCGAGCGCCTCCAGCCACTCCCCCGGCACCTGCTCCGAGCCGATGGTGCCGTGGGTGGCGTCGCCCTCGCCGCCGTGCCAGTCGCTCCCGCCGGTGCGGAGGAGCCCGACCCGCTCCGCGCACTCGGTCAGGTTGGCGCGGGTGTCCCCCGCGTGGCTCGGGTGGCGGGTCTCGACGGCGTCGAGCCCCTCGGCCTTCAGCCGCTCGAGCACGGCACGGGTGCCGCGGTCCTTCAGGTGCGCCGCCGAGACGAGCCCCCCCGCTCGGTGGACGCGCTCGGCCACCTCGGCGAACGGCGGGAGGCGCTTGTCGACGAAGGCCACCCGGCCGCGACCGAGCCAGCGGTCGAAGGTCTCCTGCACACCGCGGGCGTGGCCCAGGCGGACGAGCGCGCGGGCCACGTGCGGCCGTCCCATCGCGCCACCGCGCGATTCGGCGCGCACGTCGTCCACCCCGATGGCGACGCCCGCGCCCGCGAGGCGGTCGATCATCCCCCGCACCCGCCGCTCGCGGTCGTCGCGACAGGCGGCGAGGAAGGCCTCGAGGTCGGCGTCGTCCTCCGGCAGGAAGTAGCCGAGGACGTGCATCTCGCCCCAGGGAGCGGCGGTGGAGAATTCGCACCCCGCCACCACGCGCACGCCGAGCCGGGCTCCGGCGGCGCGCGCCTCGGGGAGGCCGGCCAGGGTGTCATGGTCGGTGAGCGCCATCGCGGCGAGGCCGGCGGCGCGGGCCCGGGCCACGACCTCGGCCGGCGCGAGCTCGCCGTCGGACGCGGTCGAGTGGAGGTGGAGGTCGACCGTGGCGGTCAGCGGCGGTACCCCGTCTCGGGCGACATCATCGCCGGCTCCGACGTCGCAAGCAGCGCGCGGAGGTCGGCATCGGAGAGCTCGGCCAGCGACAGGTCGCGGATCCGCGCGCCCATCGGCGAATAGCGCGCCACTCGCCGCTCCCGCGCGTCGCCGGTGCCGCGGCTGAACAGCACGCCGAACTCGTCGCGCACGTACTGGGTGTTGTGGCCCGACGGCCACACCGTCCATTGGGCGCCGTCGGCGGTGAACGTACGGGGCATCAGGTCACTCCTCGTCGTCGGTCGGGGTGGAGAGCTCCGCGGTGAGCGGCACCTCGTCCCAGAGCGCCCACGCATCGGGCGCGTAGGTCGCGAGCGTGCGGAGCCGGGACTCCAGCAGCTGCTCCCGGGGCAGGCGCGAGGCCCGCGTCCGGTGCGACGCGGCCGAGGGACTCTCGCTGAACTCGAGGTACGTGCGGGGGTCCGACGTGCTGCGGAACACCCAGAGGTGCTGCCCCCGCTTGCCGAGCTCGATCGCCAGGTCGCGGACGGCGGCGAGGTATTCCCCGTCCCGCCCCGCCGCGACCGTGGCGCGCGACACGCTCAGGCACCGCGGCATCTCAGGCGGCGCCCTCCGGGAACGCCTGGAGCGTCTTCTTGACGTCGGCCATGAAGCGGTCGGCGTCGGATCCGTCGACGATGCGGTGATCGAAGGCGAGCGAGAGGAGCCCGCGGGTGCGGATGGCGATCGTGTCCGTCCCGTCGGGGAGCGTCACCACCGCCGGCTGCTTCTCGATGGCGCCGACGCAGAGGATGGCCACCTGGGGCTGGCTGATGATCGGCGTGCCGATGACCGAGCCGAAGACACCCGGATTGGTGATGGAGAAGGTGCCGCGCTGCACCTCGTCGGGCGAGAGCTTCTTGGTGCGCGCCCGCTCGCCCAGGTCGTTGATGGCGCGGGCGATGCCCAGGAGCGAGAGCTCGTCGGCGTGGCGGATGACCGGCACGATGAGGCCCCAGTCGAGCGCGACGGCGATGCCGATGTTGACGTCCCGCCGGTAGATGGTGCTGTCGCCGTTCACCGAGGCGTTGACCACCGGATGCTTCCGCAGGTTCTCGGCGATGGCCTTGGTGATGAACGCGAGGAAGGTGAGGTTCACGCCGCGGTCGGCGTACTCCTTCTTCTGCTTCGCCCGCAGCTGGGCGACGCGGGTGTAGTCGACCTCGAAGATGGTGTTCACGTGGGCCGAGACCCGCCGTGACATGATCATGTGGTCGGCGGTGAGCTTGCGGATCTTGGACCAGGGCTCGACCCGGTCCCCGTCCCACGGCTCGTTCGGCACGTGCGCGATGGCGCCGGCCGCCGCTGGCGCCGCCTG
>DASYXP010000107.1:0-8228 GCA_035934835.1 Gemmatimonadales bacterium
CCGCCTTGACCCGCGCCCGGTCCTCGGCGAGGAGCGAGAGGATCTCGTGGACGAAGTCGTAGGTCGAGGTGATCCGCGTCTTGAGGTCGTCGTTGCTGTACGCCTCGCTCAGGATCGAGATCCGCCCCCGCATCCCGAAGAGGTTGGTGCCGAAGCGCGGCCGCGGGTCGTACGTCTCCCAGCCCTGGGTCAGGGAGTCGGGGTCCTGGTCGCGGAAGTTGCCGTACCAGAACATCTCCTCGTGGTGCCGCTGGCGCACGCGCTCCCGGATCCGGGGCAGGAACCAGTCGCGCACGTAGTCGTTGGCCGGGGGGCTGTTGGGGTTGAGGCCCGGCGAATAGGTCAGGGCGTAACCGTGGTAGCTGCCGTCGGTGGTGTGGAGGTCGAGGAAGACGTCGGGATCCCACGCGGTGAGGAGCGCCAGCGACCCGCGGGTCTCGGGGGCCTCGAGCTTGACGTAGTCGCGGTTGAGGTCGAAGCCCTGGCCGTTGGCGCGGGTGCCCACGAGGGCGGGGCCGTTCTGGCCCGGCCGGTTGACCTCGCCGGGGGCCCATCGGTCGTTCCCGTCGCTGTTGTAGATCGGCGCCATCACGATCACGACACTGTCGAGGAGCGGCCGCAGGGCACCGAGGGTCAGGTCGCGAAGCAGCATCTGGGCCGCTTCCTTCCCCTCGATCTCGCCGGCGTGGATGTTGGCCTGGATGTATATCACCGGCTTCCCGCTCCGCGCCGCTTCGGTCGGCGTCGACAGGAGGGGGCGGGAGGCGATCACGTACGGGATCGGCTTGCCTTCGGGGCTCAGTCCCATGACCCCTTCCCGGAACTGCGCGCCACGGAGCCGGAGGGAGTCGAGGAACGCCATCACGTCGGCGTAGGAGGAGGTCTCCCTGAAGGCCGTGCGCTCGGGCCGGGTGAGCTGGGCGTGGGCGGCCCGGGGTAAGGAAAGCGCAAAGACCAGGGCCGCGACCGGCAGGACGGATCGGCGCATAGGTTAGCTTTCGGCTCCAATATCTCGGGAGATGGGCACTGATGACGGATGAACCGGGCCGGGCCGCGCCTCGACGGACGCATTCCCCACTGCTCGACACGCTAGGTCAATCGATCCAGAACGGCAAGGAGCTCGCGTCGTATCTCTGGCAGGTGCCCGGTGACGCCGAGGCCCACCGCCAGATCGAGGCGCTGGTGGCCACCATCCGGAAGGAATCGGCCGCGCAGGGGCGGCGGGAGATGGGGCGCGTCTGCGACGAGATCGAGCGGGCGGCAGGCGCCTCCCCGACACCGCAGCAGGTGGAACTGCTGCAGGATGGATTCGAGCGACTGTACAAACTGTGGCTGGCGGCGAAGTCGGGAATAATGTAAGTCCCCGGGGCGGGTATCTTTCCCGGCACTCGGCACCCGGCCTCTGGCCGGTCGCAGCCGGCCCTCCCCCGAAAGGCCCTGGCACATGGCGGTCAAGCTCAGCTCCAAGCAACAGGCCCAGCTGGCGTTCCTCGAGCCGTACGGGCGGCAGCTCACCGCGATGGGATCGCTGATCGAGCAGATGGCGGCACCCAAGGCGGACGAGCAGCTGGGCCGCACCCTCCTGCGCCAGGTCTCGGCCTCGAAGACCCAGGCGCAGGGGCTCGGGCTCACCCGGCTGGCCGACGCGATGGGCGGGATCGAGCAGGTCGCGCGCCGCACCGGTGGCGGGGTCAGCAAGTTCCGCACGCTCCGCGAGCTCTACCAGATGCTCAAGATCAACTACGAGGCGGCGGTCAAGGTGGCCTCCACCGCGGAAGCGCACGCGGAAGAGGAGGCCGGGGCCTGACCGGGAACGAGAACGGCCGGACCAGGTGGTCCGGCCGTCGGCATCAGCGGGCCCGGGTCAGAGCCATTCAGGCTTGTATTTCTTGAGCAGCGGATCGATCAGGGGCCCGGACATCAGCGTGACCATAGAATTGACCAGCACGCCGATGAGCAGCGTGACGAACGTCAGCGCGAAGATGATGCCGATGGCGCCGACGAAGGCGAGCGTGACATAGATGGCCTGGAACATCGTCCCTCCCCGGTGTTCGGGTCCCGCAGATCGGAAGTCAGTCTAGTCGAACCGGGAACGCCCCGCAACCGCGGCCCGCGTCCCGCCACCTGAGCGAGGTCATCCCCATGCGCACCCTTTCCACCCTGCTCCTCCTGACCCTCGCCGCCGCGCCGCTGGCGGCCCAGCAGCACAAGGACATGAAGGACCCCGACAAGGCGGTCCAGGGGGGCGGCACCCTGCCGACCGGGTGGTCGGCCCGGACCGACCGGAACGCCCCGCTCACGAACGTCAAGTTCGTCACGATGGGCACCGGCCTCCACGCCACCATGGGACCGGCCGCGATCTTCTGGCAGCCGGGCGACACCGCCACCGGCGACTTCCACACCCTGGCCACGTTCACGCAGATGAAGGCGCCGATGCACCCGGAGGCGTACGGGCTGATCATCGGCGGGAGCGACCTGAGCGGCGCCGGCCAGCGCTACACCTACCTCATCATCCGCGGCGACGGGAAGTTCATGATCAAGCGCCGCAACGGCGACTCGGTCAGCACCGTGGTGCCGTGGACGGCCAACGACGCCGTCATCAAGGCGGGCGCCGACGGCAAGGCGACCAACGAGGTGTCGATCCAGTCCAAGGGCGGCACGGTGTCCTTCATGGTGAACGGCAAGGAGGTCCACAGCGGCAGCGCGGCGGACTTCGACACCAGGGGCGTCGTGGGGCTCCGGGTCAACCACAACCTCGACGTGCACATCGCCGGGTTCGCGGTTCATCATATCTGACGGTCACGGGCCGCGGGTCGAGGGTCGCGGGGACGACCCGCGGCCCGCGGCTCCTTTCCAGGTCCGGCGATAGATTCCCCACCGATGCAATACGCGATCCCCCCCGCCACCTCCCAGGAATTCTCCGCCGGCGCGCTCCAGGCGCTGGTGGCGCTGGCGCTGGCACTCCTCTGCCTGCACCTGGCCCTTCGCTACCAGCGGGCGTACTTCCGCTGGTGGGCCGCGGCCTGGGCGCTCTACCTCGCGCGCATCCTCTGCATCCTCTCGTTCCTGTCCACCCAGAACTGGACATGGCTCTACTGGCACCAGGTGGTGACCGGCTGGACCGCCCTCGCCATCCTCTACGCCGCGCTCGTCTTTTCGCGGAACCTCCACTGGAGCCCGCGTCACGCCCTCTACGCGCTCTTCCCGCCGGTCTGGTCCTACATCGCCATCTACGCGATGCGGGACTTCTTCTGGGCCGCGCTCCCGATGGTGCTGTTCCTGAGCTTCGCCACGGTGTGGACCGGGCGGGTCTTCCTGCAGTACCGGCGGCGGGTGGGTGGGTCGGCGGGCGCCACGGTGCTCGCCGTGACCTTCCTGCTGTGGGGGGTCCACCACCTCGACTATCCGGTGCTCCGGGCGCGCGGCACCTGGGTCCCGTGGGGCTACTACGTCGACGTGCTCTTCTTCCTCGGCGCAGGCAGCGGCATCCTTTTGCTGGTGCTCGATGAACTGCGCCGGGGACTCGCCGCGCTGTCGGCGCTCTCGGGCGACCTCCAGCAGGGCGGCGCCGGCGACCGCCTCGACGCGCTCCTCGGGCGCCCCCTGAGCCTCCCGGGCGTTCGCGGCAGCGCACTGGTCCGCACGCTCGGCGGCGGCGAGCAGCGTGTGGTGCGCGGCGCCGGCGGGTGCGCCGGGTGGACCGGGGTGGTCCCGCCCGGTCCGGGCGCCACCGCCATCCGGACGGCGCTCGACTCGGGGCGCCCGGAGATCACCAACCAGTGGTCGGGTGAGGGCGTGCTCGGAACGCCGAACGGGTACGTGGCCATCCTCCCCGTGTTCAGCGGCGCACGGGCCACCGGCGCGCTCCTCATTGCCGGCGAGGCGCGCGACCCGTTCGCCGTGCTCGACACCGGATTCCTGGTGGCCCTGGGCCACCAGGTGGGCACGGCCCTGGAGTACGGCGGACTCACCGCACGGCTCGAGGCCCGCACCGCCGAGCTTGAGCGCCTCTCCAGCCGGATGGTGCGCCTGCACGAGGACGAGCGCCGTCGCCTCTCGCGGGAGCTGCACGACGAGACGGCGCAGGTGCTCTCGGCGGTCAAGATGCAGCTGGGCCTCCTCCGGGAACGCTCCGACCCGGATGCGGTGCTGGAGCTCGATCGCGCGCTGGCGCTCCTCGACGCCGGCATCCGCGGCATCCGGAGCCTCACCAACGACCTCCGGCCCTCGCTCCTCGACGACCTGGGCCTCCTCCCCGCGCTCCGCTCGCTCACGGCCGAATTCGCCGGCCGCAGCGGGACGGTGGTCGAGTTCCGCGCGCCGGAGGAACTGCCGGGCCTCTCGGCGGAGGCCGAGCTCGCCATATTCCGGGCGCTGCAGGAGGCGCTCGCGAACGTGGCGCGTCACGCGGGGGCGCAGGTCGTGAAAGTGGACCTCGTGGTCGCGGGCGACGGGCTTGCCCTCGACGTGGTGGACGACGGCCCCGGCTTCAGCGGGGTGGACCTCGGCAGACTCGAACAGGAAGGGCACATGGGACTGGTCGGCATGCGGGAGCGGATCGCGGCGCTCGGCGGGAAGTTCGAGCTGAGCGGCGAGGACGAGGGGGCGCGGGTCCACATCGAGGTCCCCCTGCCCAGGGACGCGGCGAGGTCCCGATGACGCCGCCCGGGATCAAGGTGCTCGTGGCGGACGACCACACCGTCGTGCGCGAGGGGATCCGCCACATCCTTGAGCGCGCGCCGGGATTCCAGGTGGTGGCCGAGGCCGCCAACGGCGCCGACGCGCTCCAGCTGGCCGGCTCCACGCTCCCCGACGTGGCGGTCCTCGACGTCTCGATGCCCGGGATGTCGGGCCTCAAGGTGGCGGCGGAACTCCGGCGCGCCGTGCCGGAGGCTCGCGTGCTCATCCTCAGCATGTACGACAACCCGGAATACGTGCTGGAGGCCGTCCGGGCCGGCGCCCACGGCTACATCCTCAAGGACAGCGCCGCCACGGACCTCCGGAAGGCGGTGGAGGCGGTCCACGCCGGCGAGTCGTTCTTCAGCCCCGTCATCGCCAAGCGGCTCTCGGAGGCGGAGCGCGGCCAGCTCGATCGCGAGGCGCGCACGGGATCGCTCGCCCAGCTGACCGGACGGGAGCGCGACGTGCTGGCCGGGATCGCGCGCGGACTCACCAATAAGGAGATCGCCGCGGAGCTCGGCATCAGCCACCGCACCGTCGAGACCCACCGCGAGAGCCTGATGCGGAAGTTGCGGATCCACACGGTCGCGGGCCTCACCAAGTTCGCGCTCGAAACGGGAGTGACGTCGGCGTGAGCCTCGCCATCCTGCTGACACTGCTCATGACCGGCGGGGCGCCTCAACAGCCGTTCCTCCAGTTCGGCGGGATGTTCCCCGGCGTCGCGTGGAAGGCGGTGACGCCCTACATCGCGCAGAAGGCACCGCGCCGGGCGGCCTGCAGCGCCACGAAGGAGGACGCACCGGCGTCCGTCATCCGGACCCACACCTGCCTGGTCCGCCGGCTGCTGCTCACCAACGACGTGCGCGCCAACGTGGCGTTCGTCGTCGACGACTCCTCCGGCAAGGTCGCCTCGATCGTCATTGCCTATCGCCCCGCGAAGGACGCCCTTCGGAAGGCCGTCCTCGACACGCTCACCGGCCAGTTCGGGCCACCGGTCGCGGCTGACACTGCCCGGGGCGCGGCCAAGTGGACGCAGGGGTCCAAGTCGCTCGACCTGACCACCCGCCCATTCCCCGGCACCACGGAGAACGGCGTCACCGCGCCGGTCGTCGTCATCCTGGCCGACGCCGACCTGCGCGCCGCGATCGACGCGCGCGTCAAGGCCGCCGGCCCCACCAACCCCTGAACGCACAGCCGGGCTCCCGGTCATTACCCCGAACAGGAGCCCGGCCCCCACCCAGTCGCATAAAGCTCACCGCACCTCGACGGCGATCTCCCGCGCCTTGGCCTTCTCGGCCTTGGGCAGCGTCACCGTGAGCACCCCGTGCTCGTACCGGGCCTGGATCCGCTCGGCATCCACCGTGGACGGGATCCGGAAGCTCCGCAGGAACGAGCCATAGCTCCGCTCGTAACGGTGCACCGCCTCGGCACTCTCCTCGGCCACCTGCTTCTTCTCCCCCCGGATCGAGAGCATCGCGTTCTCGACCGAGAGCTTGACGTCCTCCGGCTTGACCCCGGGCAGTTCCGCCACGATCCGGAGTTCGTCCTTGGACTCGAACACGTCCACCGCGGGGATCCAGGTGGCGGCGTCGGTCGCGTCGCCGGACTGGGGGTTCCACACGCCACTCACTTCGTTGAGGAGGCGGTCGATGTGGCCGAGGTCGCGGTCGAGCCAGAGCGGGCGGTTGGTCAGCGTGAACATTTGGTTCCTCGTCGTTCGGCGGCCGAAGGCCGCGGGTCGGGATTTGTGGATCGCCGAGCGGTCACCCCGATCGGCTCGGCGCCCCCGGTGAGCAACTGGCATGCACAACCATTTCGGTCGATCTGACAGGATCGGCCGCGTACGTGGCAAAGGGGATTGTCAGATTGGCGGGGGGGCTATCAGCTATCAGCTATCAGCTATCAGCTATCAGCTATCAGCTATCAGCTCGAAGGTCGACGCGCCGGCGTCCACGCGCCAGTCTCCGAGCTCTACGCTCCCGACTCCACGCTCCTGGCTCCGATCCCAGCACTCCGCCCCGTCACCCACGCCCAGAGGAAGTTGTAGCCGCCGATCGGGCCGAAGCAGTCGAGCGCCTCGCCGCAGATGAAGAGGCCCGGATGGATCCGGCTTTCCATCGTGCGCGGCACGATCTCGTCGAGCGCCAAGCCGCCCCCGGTGACCTCGGCCTTCTTGTAGCCCTCGTCGCTGGTGACGCGGAGCGGCCAGCGGGTGAGCGCCGCGACCACCCGCTCCCGCTCCTCGCGCCGCAGCTGCGAGAGCTCGCGGTCGGCATCGACCGCGGCCTCGGCCAGGAGCACGAGCGCCAGGCGCTCGGGCACGTGCCGCTTGAGCACGTTCCCGATCCGGGCCGAGCCGCCGGCCAGCTCGCCGCGCCACTGTTCCGCGTCGAGCGGCGTCCACTGCACGGTAAGCTCGGGAGTTGGCTGGCGCGCCAGGCGGGCGCGGACCGCGAGATGGGAGACGTTGAGCACCGCGGGCCCGCTGTAGCCGCGGTGGGTAAAGAGGAACCCGCCGGTCGTGACGAACGCGCCCCGCCCTTCGCCGGCACGGATCGTCACGTCGAGCGACACGCCGGCGAGGCCGGCGTACGCGGGCGGGTCGAGCGTGAGCGGGGTGAGCGCAGGATAGGTGTCGTGGATCGTGTGGCCGAGCGCCTTGAGGATCCGGAGCCCGGTGCCGTCGCTGCCGGTCTGCGGCACGGAGAGTCCGCCCGAGGCCACGACCACCTTCGGGGCGGCGATCGCTTCCCCGCTGCCGAGCGCCACCCGCCAGGCGCCGTCCGCCGGCTCGAACCCGGTCACGACCGTGTCGAACCGCACCTGAGCGCCCTGGCGCATGGCCCAGGCCAGGAGGCCGTCGCGCACGTCGCGGGCCTTGTCGGAGGCCGGGAAGAGCTTTCCGCTCTCCAGTTCGAGCGCGAGCGGCACACCGACCTCGCGCTCGAAGAACTCCCGCTGGGCGTCGAGCGGCCAGGCGCGGAGGATGTTGCGGACGATGTTGGGGGAGGAGGCCGTGACGTACTGTTCGGGGGCCATCTTTGACGGGAGGATGTTGCAGCGCCCGCCGCCGCTGATGAGGATCTTCCGGCCGCCGTCCCGGGTCCGCTCCAGCAGGAGCACCGGACCCTGGCGGGCCGCGTGCCCCGCAGCCACGATGCCAGCGGCGCCGGCGCCGATCACCACGACCGGCGCCGGGCCGTCAGCCACGCGGTCCCATCACACTGCGCACGGCGAGCGCCAGCTGCGCCAGCTCGAACGGCTTCTCCAGCACCGGGTGTGCGGTGCGGGCCAGGAAGGCGGCAGCCTCGGGGGAGGCCACGTCGCCGGTGGCGAAGATCAGCCGCCCGAGGAGCGGCGACTTGGCGGCGGTGAGCCGCTCGTAGAGCTCGATGCCGGAGAGGCCGGGCATCTTGAGGTCGCAGACGACGACGTCGTACTCCCGTTCGGCGCCCGCCGCGAGGAGTCGCGCCAGGCCCTGCGAGCCGTCGGACGCCTCGTCCACCGTCCAGCCGAACTTCTCGAAGTAGCGCCGGAGCGCGAGCCGT
>DASYXP010000120.1:0-4379 GCA_035934835.1 Gemmatimonadales bacterium
TCTCGGTCGGCGTGGGCTACAACATCCACGTTCCCGGCCTCTGATCCACCCCGCGGGGAGGCGCGCCGCGGTGGCGCGCCTTCCCCGGGCTCCTCTTCCGGTAATCTCGTGACCCTCCGCCTGCCACGGTCCCTCCGGGCCGCGCTCCCGCTCGCACTCCTGGCCGTTGGTGCCTGCGCCCAGACCTTCGACGCCACCACCCTCGGCGTGCCGGCAACGCTCTCCTCCGACGCCAGCACGCCGGCCCAAGGTGTCCACTTCCAGGTCCGCGCCACCCAGGTCTGGTTCGGGTGGGGGCTGCTCTCGATCAACGAGCCGACGCTCAAGGACGCTCTCGCGGCCCAGCTGATCGGCGGGAAGAGCGTGGCCGACGTCAAGATCCGGAGCAGCACGAGGTTCGTGAACCTCCTGGTGACGGTCTTCACCGGCGGGCTCCTCGTGCCGCGGACGGTGGAGTTCGACGGCACCATCGTCGGCGACGCCGGCGCACCGTCCACGCCGCCAACTCCCGCTCAGGTACCCTCGCCAGCACCCGCCAAGCCCTGAACCCGGGGCCCGGAGGCACGTAGCAGGATGACGGACGCACCACGGGGAGCGCAGCCCTCACGCTCCCCGCTCATCATTTCGTACCTTTCACTTCTTACGTGTCACTTCTCACTTCTCCCTTCTCCCTTCTGCCTTCTCACTTCTTACTTCTCGACCAGCCCTTCAAGCATCTCCGCGGTCCGTGCCGCCGCACCCAGCCCCCGCTCGATGACTCCCCGGGCTCGCCGGCCCGCCTCGGCGCGCGCAGCGTCGTCCCCGATCCACCGCTCCCAGGTCCTCGCCAGCGCATCCCCGGGCAGGAGGGCGGGGAGCGCATCCGCGCCGCCGGCCTCGAGCAGGGCCGCCGCGTCCCGGCTGTCCCGCCACCCCGGCCCGAAGATCACCGGGATTCCCCAGGCCGCCGGCTCGAGCACGCTGTGCAATCCCGCGGCGTGGAATCCACCGCCGACATACGCGATCGATCCCGCGCCGTAGAGCGCCGCCAGCACGCCGACCCGGTCCACCAGCAGGAGTGGCGTGGGGCCGTCCGCCCGGCTGAGGCGGGTCGGCGCCGGGAGTCCGGCCCGTCGTGTCCACGCCTCGGCCGCGCTCAAGTGGTGCTCGGTCGGCTCGTGCGGCACCAGGATGAGGCGTGCGTCGGGGCGCTTGGCACGGACGGCGGCGAACGCCTCAAGCAGCGCCGATTCATCCCCCGGCCACGTCGATCCCGCCACGAGGGTCGGCGCGCCCCGGCCGAACCGCAGGAGCGGGTCGTCCGCCGCCACCGCCGCGACCTTGGCCGCCACGCTGTCGAACCGGGGATCGCCGAGCACCTGGACGGCCTCGCGCGGGGCGCCGAGGGAGATGAGGCGGTCCGCGTCGGGTCGGTCGACTGCGGCGACTGCCCGGAGGGCGCGGTACCCCGGGGCAAGGAGGGATCGCGCGGGCCAGCGGAGGCGCCCGCTCCCCGGCCGCACCGTCGCCGCAATGAGCGCTACCGGTATGCCGCGCGCGGCCGCCCGGGTGGCGAGCTCGGGCCAGAGATCGAGCTTGGAGAAGATGAGCGCCGTTGGCGCCAGGGCGTCGAGGAGCTGCCGCGCGGCCGCCGGAGTGTCGTACGGGAGGTAGTCGGACACTGAGGCGCCGACGCGCCTGGCGAGCGGCTCGGCCGACGGGCTGAAGTGGGTGTAGGCAAGCTGCCACTCCGGATGCCGCCCGCGGATGCGGCGGAGCACCGCCTCGGCCTGGAGCCCCTCGCCCACCGAAGGGGCGTGGAACCAGAGGAGCGGGCCGGTGCGGTCGCGCTCCCGCTCCGCCCACGCGCGGAGCCGAGCCAGCGCCCCCCGCCGGGCTTCGTGCCCGCGCCTGAGCTTGGCGTCGAACGCCGAAGCGAGCGGGAGGAGCGCGGTCGCGACGCGGACCGTACCGCGATAGGCGAGGGATGTGCCGGGCATCGGCGAAAGCTCGAAGGGCGCGCCGCGTCCGTCAACGTCCTTGCTACCGCCGCCACTTCCGACCTCCTACATTGTGCCGATGCCTTCCACGAGGGTGGCGGATGCGGCGGAGCCCGGCGGGCGGACGATCAGCCGTCTGCTCGACGACGGGAAGTTCTTCCTCCCCGGGCCCACCGAGGTGCGCCCGGAGATCCTCGCCGCGCTCTCCGGGCCGATGATCTCGCACCGGGGGGCCGCGTTCGAGCGGCTCTTCGCGGCGCTTCAGGCAGGGCTCCGCCCCGCCTTCCGGACCACCCGTCCCGTCCTCATCAGTTCGTCTTCCGCCACCGGCATGATGGAGGCGGGCATCCGCTCGGTCCCCACCGGCCCCATCCTGGCGCTCGTCAACGGCGCCTTCGCCGCGCGCTTCGTGACCGTGGCGCGGGCGTGCGGGCGGGAGGTGGTGGAGCTTGAGGCCGAATGGGGCCGGGTCGTTCCCCTTGAGGCGGTCGAGGCCCGCCTCAGGGGCCGCCGATTCTCCGCCGTGACTGTCGTCCACTCCGAGACTTCGACCGGTGCCCTGACCGACATTCGTGCGGTGCAGGAGCTGGCCCGTCGCTACGGCGCCGCGTGCCTGGTGGACAGTGTTTCCGGCATCGCCGGGATTCCGGTCGAGACCGACCTGTGGGGCCTCGATTACATCTTCACCGGGTCGCAGAAGGCGTTCGCCATTCCGCCGGGCCTCGCATTCGCGGTCGCTTCCGGTCCGTTCCTGGCCGCCGCCGCCAAGGTCCCGGGCCGGGGGCGCTACTTCGACCTGGTCGAGTTCGACGCCTTCGCGCGCCGTTCCCAGACGCCCAACACGCCGGCGCTGCCGCTCCTTTACGCGCTCGAGGTCCAGCTCGCCGCGATGGCGGCGGAGGGGATCGAGGCGCGCTGGGCGCGCCACGACGCGATGCGCCAGTGCGTCGTCCGGTGGGTCGGGGCCGCCGCCGCAGCCGGCGTCCCCGTCGGCATCCTCGCCGCAGACGGAGAGCGGTCCGCCACGGTCACGGCGGTCATGCTGCCCGCCGGAGTGTCGGCGTCCACCGTCGTCGCCGGGCTTGAGCAGCGGGGTTACGTGGTGGGCGGCGGGTACGGGAAGCTCCGGGACGCGATCGTGCGCATCGGCCACATGGGAGACCACTCCGTCACCGGGCTGGAGCGCTGCCTGGCCGAGCTCGGCGGCATCCTGGGGGTGCGGTGAATTACTGGCAACTGAGCCGAAGCCCCCGGTCTTCGGTGCTGTTCGCAGCGCCGCTCCTCCTCGCGTACGAGATCTCGGCCCGGGTCCTGACCCACGGCGATGCTGGCGTGCGCAACGGCGCCGACGTGATGCTCAAGAGCCTCTTCGTCTGGCTGGGCGGGCGCGACGGGATCCTGGTGTTCGACGTCCTCCTTGCCGCGGTCGGGGCTGCGCTCATCTGGCGCGACCGCCGCGCCGGCGGGGCGCCGCTTCGCTGGGCGGTCTTCGTCCTGATGCTGGGCGAGGCGGTGGTGCTCGCGGTGGCGTTCGGGTTCGTTGCGTCGCTCCTCACGGCGCTCATCCTCAACGGCCCGTCCATCCTGGCCATCCAGGGTGCGGCCGCGTTCGACGTGCCCACGCAACTGATGGTGTCGCTCGGCGCGGGGATCTACGAGGAGCTGCTCTTCCGGGTGCTGATCGTGTCGGGGTTGGTGGCGCTGGC
This sequence comes from Gemmatimonadales bacterium, assembly GCA_035934835.1. Classification (GTDB taxonomy): domain Bacteria; phylum Gemmatimonadota; class Gemmatimonadetes; order Gemmatimonadales; family GWC2-71-9; genus CAMLHU01. The sequence goes on from DASYXP010000120.1 coordinate 3,686, forward strand.
GCGGCGGGCCTTCGGCTGGAGCCCCGGGCGGTCGAACGCCTTTGCGGTGGTGGTCGGGGCGGTGGTCTTCTCGGCGTTCCACTACATCGGGCCCTATGGCGACCCGCTGCAGCTGCCGTCGTTCGTCTTCCGGACCGTGGCGGGCCTCCTCTTCAGCGGACTCTACGTCCTGCGCGGCTACGGGATCACCGCGTGGACCCACTCCCTCTACGACATCTTCCTGACGATCGCGACCCGGTGAGGGCGTGGGACGTGAGGCGCCTGTCCTGAGCGTAGCGAAGGATGAGACGTTGGTCGTTGGTCGTTGGACGCTTCGGATGACTCCAACGACGGGCATATGCACAAGGGGCTCCCCAGTGAACGGAGCCCCTCTCACCTCTTACCTCTTACCTCTCACCGCTCACCGCTTCTCGCCCGCCGTTCGCACCACGTAGATCGAGTCCAAGACGTGCCGGAACACTTCGACGGGGTAGGCCCCGGTCAGGAGCGCGCCATCGACCAGGAAGGACGGCGTCGCCTTGGCGCCGATGCGGGCGGCGCTCGCGGCGTCCCCGCCGACGCGGGCCTCCATGTCGTGGTGCTGCAGGCAGGGGAGGAGAGAGTCCCGCGGGATTCCCACCGAATCGGCGAGGGTGAGCAGGAAGGTCCCCGGCTCCTTGAGCGGCGCCCACACGTCCTGGTGATGGTACAGCAG
>DASYXP010000045.1:0-12873 GCA_035934835.1 Gemmatimonadales bacterium
TCTACGCCCTCGGGGGGGGGGGCCTCTTCGTCTGGATCTTTGGCCTCCCGCGAGGTGGACGCACGCTGGTCGAGTGGCGGTTTCCGCGCTGGCTCGACTGGATCGGTCATGTGTTGTTCACGCGCATCGGTAGGGCCCCGGCGCCCGCCGCGCCGAGCCGCTGGGCGATGCCCACCGTCGACACCCCCGCGGTGTTGGCCGCTCCATCGCCCTCCGGAACGGGGAAACTGATTGACGCCGCGATCCGGTTGTCGTCGCGGGTCCGCGAACTGGCGCGACGGAGAGGGGGGCGGTAACCGTAGTGGTGGCTTATCCAGCCAAGTCGAGGTGCCCAGTCCGCTGACCACCCGTACTCCAACCAGGTGACGTCTCTGCGTGGGTGCCCTCCCCGGCCTGAACCGGCTCGGGAGAACGCAGGTTATGCTGAGCGAAGCGAAGGATGACGATCGGCCCGCTCACCCCTCACCGCTTACTTTTCTGCATGCCCTACGCCGTCAAGGAACTCTTCTACACCCTGCAGGGCGAAGGCGCCCAGGCCGGGACGCCGGCGGTCTTCTGCCGGTTCGCGGGGTGCAACCTCTGGAGCGGGCGGGAAGAGGACCGGGCAGGCGCCGTCTGCACCTTCTGCGACACCCAGTTCGTCGGGACCGACGGCCTCAATGGCGGCAAGTTCCCGGCCGCGACGGACCTGGCCCGGAGAGCCGCCGAGATCTGGGATGACGGCGATCCGGCACGCGGCGCCACCCGCGCCGGGCCCCGGTCCGGCCACGCGTCCATCCGGCCATCCGCCCTGGTGGTGTGCACCGGCGGCGAGCCGCTGCTGCAGCTTGACCGGGCACTGATCGACGCGTTCCACGCGGAGGGCTTCCGCGTCGCCGTTGAGACCAACGGCACCCAGGCCGCGCCGCCGGGGATCGACTGGACCTGCGTGAGCCCCAAGGCCGGCGCGCCCCTCGTCCTCACCCGGGGCGATGAACTCAAGCTCGTCTATCCCCAGGTCGGCGGCGGGCCCGAACGCTACGAGTCGCTCGACTTCGCCCACTTCTTCCTGCAGCCGATGGACGGCCCCGACCGGGAGCGGAACACCGCGCTCGCCCTTCGCTACTGCCTCGACCATCCCCGCTGGCGCCTCTCACTCCAGACCCACAAGCTCCTCGGCATCCCGTGACCGGCTACTCCGACCGCACCCACCACGCGCTGGCCTTCGCCGCGAAGCACCTCTCGCGCGACACCGACCGTCCCGCCTCCGCCTTGGCGCGGCCGGCGAACCTGGCCGTCATCCTCGCGTCGTATGGCTGCGACGAGGTCACGGTCGTCGCCGCGGTCCTGCACGAGGTGATCGCCCAGTCGGGTACTGCCGGCCGCGCGGAGCTTGTCCGTCGCCTGGGAGAGAAGTTCGGACCGGTGGCGCTCGCCGTGGCGCTCGAGGACCAGCCGCAGGACCCGCCGGCGTCGCGGGGGCTCCGCACCACCTGGGAGACCGAGTGCGTGGACCGGCTGGCGCGCCTGGCGATGCTCGAGCCCCGCACGCTCTCGCTCCGCGCCGCGCAGGAGATCCTCGACTGCGGCACCATCCTGAGCGATGTGCGCCGGCTCGGCCAGGAGTACCTCCCCAACAGCCGCGCCGTCTCCGGCCCCCAGCTCGTCTGGTGGTTCCGCTCGGTGGCGGAAACGCTGGATCGCCACGATGCGTGGCCTCGGCGAGAGATGCTGGCGGAACTGCGGCTGCTGACGGGGGAGCTCGCGAGCGAACTCGGGGCGTAAGAAGCAAAAACCCCAGCGCGTGGAACGCGCCGGGGAATGTGGCTTGTCAGGATTGTTCACCCAGGCTGCAAGCCAGACCCCTGGGGCCCAAATGGGCTATGTCACATCACCTGCAACGGGATAATGCTACCATATCTTCCGGCCGATGGCAACCCCCGGCCCGTGACAAGATCGTAACTCCAAGCGCGGCAGCACGTTGGCTATATTGTACCAAGTCTTGGCGACCCCCTGAACCGCGAGCCCGTGGCCTCCACCCCCGTGACATCCACCCCGCCCCCGCTGGCCACGCACGACCGCGTCAATGCGGCCGTCGGGGAGCGCTACCGCCTCGATACGCTCATCGCATCGTCCCGGGAGCGGGTGCTCTACGCGGCCTATGACACGGTGCTCAACCGACCGGTGTCACTCCGGGTCAATTTCTACACCGACGAGGCCATCCGCCGCTGGTTCCTGCGCGAGGCGGAGGCGCTCGGGCAGCTCGATCACCCTGCGATCCGGCACGCGTACGACGCTGGCGTCGTCGGGGACGTGGCCTTCCGGGTGGGCAACTGGATCGAGGGGGAGAGCCTCCAGGAAGCGGTACAACGGGGCCCCCGCCCGATCCCGGCGGTCCACTCCCTCGCGCGCGATCTGCTGTCGGCGCTGGAGCACGCGCACGCCCACGGGATCATCGCCCGCCGCATCGTGCCGGCCGCGGTCCTGCTCAACCTGGCCGGCCGAGGGGTGGTGACCGAGCTCCGGTTCTCCAGCTGGACGCTGCCGATGATCCCGCCGGATGAGCGCCCCTCGGGCCTCCCGTTCATGGCGCCCGAGGTCCGCGACGGCCAGGTGGGCGACCAGGCCAGCGACGTCTACACCGTCGGCGCGATCCTCTACTACGCCATCACCGGCGTCGAGCCGCCGCTCGACTGCACCGTCCTCAAGCGGCCGATGGAACTCCGGCCCGCCACGCCGCGGGCCATCGAGCGGATCCTCCTTCGGGCCCTCCGGCCGAACGCCGCGGACCGCTACCTGACCGCCTCGGAGATGCTCGAGGACTTCGCTTCCGATGCCGGCACCTTCGACAACCCGGCGCTGATGGTGCCGGCCGCCCGTATGGGGGCCACCGGCCTCGAGGACACCGGGCTCTACGAGAAGCGGCTCCGCCGCGCCCTGGGCGATGACTACGAGCTCCTCTCGCTCCTGGGCGCAGGCGGATTCGGCCGGGTCTATCGGGTGCGCGACCTGCACCTCGAACGCGAGGTGGCGCTCAAGGTGATGCACCCGCACCTGACCGCCGACCCCGCCGTCGTGGAGCGGTTCCGCCGCGAGGCCCAGCTCGCCGCCCGCCTCAATCATCCGAACATCGTCGACATCTACGACATCGCCGGCCGTTCCGGCCTCCTCTGGTACACCATGGAGCTGGTCGACGGACCGAACGTCGCCCAGAAGGTGGAACGCGACGGCCCGCTCCCGGTCGACGACCTCCTGCGGCTCCTCCGGGAGGCGCTGTCCGCGCTGGGCCACGCCCACCAGCAGGGACTCGTCCACCGCGACGTCAAGCCGGAGAACCTCCTCCTCGAGCGCGACGGCCGGCTCCGGATCACCGACTTCGGCCTGGCACTCGCGCTCCGGGGCCAGGGCAAGTTCGGCGGCGCCACCAGCCAGAGCGGGACCCCCCAGTTCGCGAGCCCCGAACAACTCCTCGGTGAGCGGGTGGACCAGCGCACCGACCTCTACAGCCTGGGCGCGGTCGCGTATTTCGCGCTCCTCGGCGAGCCCCCGTTCCCGGGCAGCACGCCGGAACAGGTCCTCGCCCGCCAGACCGCCAACCGCTTCCCCGAACTCCAGCGGCGGCGCCCCGACGTGCGCCTGCAATTGGTCGAGGTGCTGGAACGCGCGCTCCAGTCGGAGGTGGAGCTCCGCTATCCCTCGGCGGCCGAATTCCAGCAGGCCCTGAACCGGGTCACGGGCCTTCGGCACCGGAGCGGGGAGTGGACCAAGCAGGCGCTCCGATGGTGGAAGTCGCGCCCCTGAAAGGGGTTAGGCGCCCGGCCCTTGACAGGGGCGGGGCCGCTAGGTGAGCTTTGTGCGTTGTCCGGCGGTTCCGTTCCATCCCCCGGCATCTTGAAGTGCGGCAGCTGGAATCGAAGACCGGCGCTCTGCGCTGGTCTTTTCGGAGCTTGGGACGCGGGGCAGGCCCGCGGTCCACAAGGAGTCGGATGGTGCCGTTGAACCGGACCCCGACAAGTCACATAACACGAGGTTAGTTCGATGGCACGCATGCAGGGCACCGTGAAGTGGTTCAACGACGCCAAGGGGTTCGGCTTCATCACCCCGGAGAACGGCGAGAAGGACTGCTTCGTGCACCACACCGCGATCAAGGCCGATGGCTTCCGCAGCCTGGCCGAGGGTGAGAAGGTCGAGTTCGACATGGTGATGGGCGCCAAGGGGCCCGCCGCTGAGAACGTGACCAAGGTCAAGTAAGACCCAGCGGACAAACGTGACGGGCCGCCTCGCAAGGGGCGGCCCGTCGTGTGTTCGGGGGAGGGGTCGAGCGCGAGCCGGGGACCGCGGGGCGCCGCGGGCGCCCCCTGCTACTTATGGCGGTAGATGACCCGGCCCCGGGTCAGGTCGTACGGGGAGAGCACCACGCTGACCCGATCGCCCTCGAGCACCCGGATCTTGAATTTGCTCATCTTCCCGGCCGCATAGGCCAGCACGGAGTGGCCGTTCTCGAGGAGCACCCGGTAGTTCCGGTCGGGCAGCACCTCGGTCACGACGCCTTCCATTTCGATGCCTTCTTCTTTGGCCATCCACTCCACTCCCCAAGGGTAAGCAGGAAACATCGCCTCCCCGGCCCCCGGAATCAACGGCCGGGCTCCCCCTCGTCGACGCGGCCCAGTTCCTCCTCCACCGCCGCCACCAGCTCGGCCATCCCAGCCGCGTCGAACACGAGCCGGGCGCCGGCGGCCCGGTAGAGCTCGGGCAGGGACCGGGTGCCGCCGAGCGCGAGCGCCCGGCGGTACGCCGCGAGCGCGCCCGGGTGGTCGACCAGGCTGTTCCGCCACAGCTGCAACGCCCCGAGCCCCGCCAGCCCGTACTCGATGTAGTAGAAGGGATAGAGGAAGATGTGGAGCTGGCGGTACCAGCGGGCCACCCGCTCCGCGTCGAGCCCCGACCAGTCGATGCCCCGCTCGAACCGCCCGCGGATCCGAAGCCAGGCCTGATCCCGCGCGGCGGCGTCCCCGCCGGCACCGCTGGTGTAGATCCACGACTGGAAGGCGTCCACCGATGCGACGTGTGCCAGCGTGAGGAGCGCGTCCTCGAGGTGTTCGCGCTTGGCCCGGCGGTGCTCGGCATCGGCAAAGAACCCGCCGTCGGCCTTCCGGAGCGCCGAGAATGCCAGCAGCTCCATCGACATCGAAGCCAGTTCGGCCATCTCCATCGTCGGGTGGCGCTGCCAGAGGTAGGGGAGCGGGTGGGACGCGAAGGCGTGGAATGCGTGCCCCGACTCGTGGAGGAGCGTCATCACGTCCTCGACCGTCCCGGCGGCGTTCATGAAGATGAAGGGCCGGCCGCTCGTGCTCAGCGTCTCGCAGTAGCCGCCCGGCGCCTTGCCGGTGCGGCTGGTCAGGTCGAGGAGGCGCTCCCGCCGCATGGTGGCGAACTCCCGGCCCAGCTCCGGGTCGACCCGCTCGAACACCCGCTCGGCGGTCGCGACGAACTCACCCTCGGTGGAGAATGGGCGGATGGCCGGTCGCCCCCAGGGGTCCACGTTGGTATCCCAGGGACGAAGGGCCGGCAGCTTGAGCCGGGCGCGGCGGCGGGCGTGTATCCGCTCGACCGCCGGCATGACGGCCTGCTCGACCGAATCGTGGAACCGGCGGCAGTCATCCGGGGTGTAGTCGAACCGGCACTTCGCCGCGAAGCTGTAGGCCTGGAAGTCCGAGAATCCGGCGTTCCGGGCGATCTCCTGGCGGGCGACGTACATCCGGTCGAACAGTGCGGCGAACTCCGCCCGCCGCCCGACGTACGGCGCGGCCCCTGCGCGGAAGGCGCGCTCGCGCTCGGCGCGATCGGTGCTCTTGAGGAAGGGCCCCAGCCGGGGCAACGGGATCGTCTCGTCACCCCAAGTCGCGGTGAGTCCTCCGGTGACCTGCTGGTACTCCGACCCGAGGCGCTCGGTCTCGGTGAACAGCGGGACGTTGGCCTCGCGGAAGACCTCGATGGCGCAGCGGAAGCGGGCCACCGGCTGTTCGAGCCCCGGCGGCACCACGCCGAACTCGACGAACCGCCGGGCCAGCCGGACGCTCAGTTCCTCGGCCTTGGGAAGGATGTCGCTGGAAAAGCGGAGATGGGTCTCGAGCTTCTGCGCATTATCGGTATCGCAGGTGTACGCGATCATCGCGAGCGCCGCCGCCTCGCCCAGCGCCGACTCGAGACGGGACCAGTCCGCCAGCCAGGCATCGAGAGACCCCGCGCCGAGCGGACGCGCCTCCAGCTCCTCGTACCACGGGCGGACGCCCTCCCACCCCGCCTGGGCGAATGTGTCCGGAGTGACGGTCGATGGTGTCACGACGAAGGCCAGGCTCCTCGAGCTGTGGGACGGGACCGCGCGATCAGGGCGGGACCGCCAATCTTGACAGGCGGGATCAAGCGACCGTCAATCCGCCGCCCGGGCGCGCCGATGATAAAGATAGGCGGCCCCCAGCGAGCCGAGCCCCAGCAGCAGGACCGACCCGATCCGGTAGAGCGCGTCGAGCGCACTCAGGTCCACAAGCAGCACCTTCCCGACGGCCATTCCTGACACCCAGAGTCCGGCCACCCGCACCGGCTTGAGCGAGCGGCGGAAGCCAAGCAGGATGAGACCGGCCGCGAACAGGATCCACCAGGCGCTCACGGCGAGCCCCCCGGCGAGCGCCCGGGTCTCCCGGGAGAGTTCGGCGAGCAAGAAGAACCGCTGCAGTTCGCCGGTCACGCCGATGAAGATCATGGCACCCCCGAGCGACCAGCAGGCACGGCGGATCCCGCGCAGGATCGGATCGTCCGTCGGGCCGCCGACCAGCCCGGCACCCCACGCCAGCGTCATGGCCGTGAGGGCCCACAGCGTGAACGCCCAGCCGTCCACGAAGGCCGGAGCTCCGAGCGCCCGCTCATCGCGCGCGATGAGCCCGAGCTGGGTCACGGCCGCGAGCAGCGTCACGGCACCGTAGCGTTCCCAATCCTGGCGCCGTGCGCCGCGGCCCACGGCGCCCCACAGGAGCGCCAGCGCCCCCAGCGCCCAGGCGGCATGGAGCCCGCCCCACTCGTACAGCGCGCCGACCCCGGCGGCGCCCGCCGCCACCAGTGCGAACGGCTCTCCCGCCGTGCCGAACGCGGCCGCGAGGTACGCGACCGCGACGCACTCGGCCGCGAGCCCGCGATGGGACTCGAACGCCGTGATTCCGATCCGGTCGACGGCCCACCCCAGGAACCAGGGCGTGGCGTAGAAGTAGAACGATTCTCGCCACGATGGGGCCACGCCGTCCCGCCCGGTGAAGGGCACCACCGGATGGGTCAGGGCGTGGCGCCATACCGGGTAGGAGAGCGCCGCGCCGCCGGCCAGGAGCAGCCCGTGCGGCCCCAGGCCCGGCGCCGCGGCGGCCAGGCAGCTCCAGCCACCGCCGAACGCGACCAGGCGGGTCTCCCACCATCGCTCGCGCAATCCGAGCCCGATCCCGCCCGCGCCACCGACGACCGCAAAGACCAGCGCCAGCCACGGGTAGGCCTCACGCGCCGCCCAGCTCCCGAGCCCGAAGTACGCCAGCAGGACGAGGATCGCGGCGACGCGCCACCGCTTCAGCGCGGCGACGGCCCCGACGGCCGCGCCCATCGCGCCGAGATAGACCAGGAGGAGGTCGGGGTTGCTCGAGCTGGGGCCGATCGCGACCGGTGCCAGGAATGCACCCACTGCGGCGGTCGCACCGAGCGCCTCGACGTCGATGGCGTATGCCAGGAGGGCGAGCCCCAGGGAGACGAGGGCCAGGGCCCCGATGGCGCTCGGCGGCGGCAGGAATCCGTAGAGCCGACCGGCGGCCCAGACGGCGAGGTAGATCATCCCCGCCCCCGCCCCGATCAGCGCCGCGCCGTAGGAGCGGAATCCCTTCCGCTCGAGGTGCCAGCCGAGCCCGCCGACGAGGACACCGACGAACGCGCCACCGGAGCAGCGGACCGCAGGGGATACCCAGCCGCGATCGAAGGAAAGCTTGAGGAGGTAGGCGAGTGCCAGCACCAGCGCGGTGACGCCGACCGCGAGCAACCCGCGCTGGCCGACCCACTGCTCGCCATCAAGGCCCGCTGGAGGGCGCCACCGGGGCCGACGGGGATGGCGTACGGTGATCGGCGGGGCCGCCGGCGACTCCGGCGCGCGCGGCGTGGCCGCCGGGCCTGCGCCCGGTGGTCCGCGCTCGGCCAGCAGTTGCCGGACGAGCCGTTCGAGCGTCTCCACCCGGGCCTCGAGCCGGCCCAGGTGATCGCCATCGGTCACTGTCGCTCCAGGGGAGGGGCTCCCGCAAACTTACCCCGCCCGGCTCCCGCGGCCAGAGCTAGACCGGCACCGGCGTCTGCGTCGGCGGCGCCGACACCTCGAGCCGGAATGCGAGGACGCTCACCACGCCGATCAGGCCGGCCGCGAGCACGAACGACCAGGCGTGCCCGATGTACTGGAAGGCGAAGGTGCTGAGGAATGGGGCGATGGCCCGGGCCACGCCGGCGAACGTCTGCGCCACGCCCATCGTGACGCCGATCTCGTGGCGTGCCGTGAAGCCCGAGATGAGCGACGTGGTCGAAGGGAAGAGGAGCGCCGTGCCGAGCGGGATCAGCGGCATCACGAGGAACGCGAGGAGCCAGACGGTCGGCGGCAGGGGGTACAGCAGGAATCCGAGCATCAGCGCCACACACCCGAGCCGGATCGTCCAGCGTTCGCCGATCCGGCGGACGACCGGCCCGAGCAGCACGACCCGGATCACGATCGACAGGATGCCGAAGTACGTCAGAAAGAACCCGTATGTGTGCTCGTTCACCCGGAAGCGGTCCGCCAGGTAGAGCGGGAGGACGGAGTTGATGGCCATGAATCCGAACATCCCCATCCCGTAGATCCAGATGAGCCGGGACACCGGCCGGCCCGGATGGCTGAGCACGTCCCACGCCGGCGCCCAGACGCGCCGCCGGGGGGCATCCGGGGCCGCTTCGACCTTCGACTCCGGGAGCCAGTGCCAGGCAAAGAAGATGTTGATGGCACAGAGGCCGGCGGCCAGGAGCCCCGGCGCCTGGGTGCCGAGCTTGATCGCGACGAGGCCGATCATCGGTCCCAGGATGACCCCCGCCTGGGAGGCCGCCGAAAGCCATCCGAGGGCCCGGGCGCGGTCGGCGGGGCGCACGGTGTCGGCCACGTAGGCCTGTGCCACGCCGGTCGTCCCCCCGCCGGCACCCTGGATGAACCGCGAGAGGAACAGCATCCAGAGCGAGGTGGCGAACCCGAACACCACGAATGCGACGGCGGACGCCGCGAGGCCCACGAGGAGCGCCGACCGTCGGCCGTAGTGGTCCGAGACCTTCCCCCACAGCGGCGCCGACACCAGCTGGGCGATCGCGAACGCCGCGATGATGGAACCGACCTGGACGTCGGTCGCGTGCATGTTGAGCGCGTAGAACGGCAGGAGCGGCAGGACCATCATCAGCCCGAGCATGTCCACAAAGCCGACCGTGATCAGGACGGACAGCCGGCGGAACTGTGCGTTCGAGTCGTGCGCGGGATCATTCATCGGGTGGCGGCTCTTTCGGAACCCAGCAGGAAGACGGTGGCGCTCGCGAGCATCAGGACGACCCCGAAGACGGCGGCCACGCCGATGTCACCGTCGCGAAGGCTCGAGAGGATCTCGAGGGACATCGGCCGGGTGTCATACGTGTAGAGGAGGATGGAAGTGACGAAGTCGCCCAGCGCGGTCACGAAGGCAAGGGCGGCGCCCGCGGCGATCGCCGGACGGAGGAGCGGGAGCGCCACCCGCCGCCAGGTGGTCCAGCGGCCGGCGCCCAGGGCCGCGGCCGCCTCGTCGAGCGTCGGGTCGAGCTGCCGGAATCCGGTGAGGACCGGACGGCTCGTCACGGGGAGGTCCCGGATGAGGTAGGCGAGCGGCAGGATCCAGACCGTGCCGACGAGGACCATCCGCGCGGCCCACGGCTCGTGCACGCTGAAGGCCGTGGCCAGGGCCAGCGCGAAGACCGTTCCCGGCACCGCCCACGGAGCCGCCAGGAGCGTCTCGATGGTCCCGCGGCCACGCACCCGCCGCCGGACCACGAGCACGCCGGCCGCGATCGCGATCAGCACGCTCGCCACGGTCGCGACCACCGCCATCCAGAGTGAATTGACGAGGGGCAGCACCCGCGTCGGGTCGTGCGCCAGCGTGACGTAGTTGGCCACTGAGTACACCGGCGGGAGGGGCTGGGTGGTCCAGGTGGCCACCGGCACGAACGACAGGAGCACGAGCGTGGCGTGGGGCAGCAGGAGGAAGAGCGCCAACCCCCACCCCAGCACCGACACGGCCACTCCGGTGCGGCCCCCGATGGCGCGCGCTGGCGCGGCGCCCTTGCCACCCCGGGCGGAGGCATCGGGCCCGCCCCGGGTGCTGAGCGCCAGCGCCACGAGCGCCGGCAGGGTGAGCGCCACGGTCTCGACCATCGCGAGCGCGTAGTCGCCGTTGAGGCGGGTGGCCAGGATCTGGGTCGGCAGCACCCGGAACCCGCCACCGAAGATGTACGGCGCGCTGAAACTCGCGAGCGCGGTGGTGAACGTGAGGAGCGCCGCCCCGGTGAGCGCGGGCCGGAGGAGCGGCAGCGTCACCCGCGTCAGCGTGCGCCACCGGGACGCGCCGAGGCTCGCGGCGGCCTCCGCGGCCGAGCCCTCGAGCCGCTCCAGCGCGGCGCGGGTGAGGAGGTAGAAGTAGACGTACATCGAGTACGCCTGGACCAGGAGGATGGCCCACGGCCCCTCGAGGCGCCACGGCGCCATCGGCGAGCCGGTGATGGCGTCGTACAGGTGCGCGGCGAACCCGGTCTCCCCGTAGAGAAAGAGGAATGCCACCACGCCCACGAGCGGCGGGAGCGCCACGGGGAGCGCCACCAGCGCGCCGAGCACCCGCCGCCCCGGGAACTCGAAGCGGGAAAAGAGGAACGCGAGCGGCACGCCGATCAGCGCCGAGAGCGCCACGGTGGCCCCCGAGATCCAGAGGCTCCCCCAGAACGCCTGCCACTCATTGGGCCGGGCCAGGAAGGCGCGGACGTAGCCCAGCGTCCAGCCGCCGGGACCGGCGATGGCGTCGCGCATCACGAGCAGCACCGGATACGCCACCAGCCACACCAGCAGCGCGATGACGATGCCGGCGGCGACCTGGGCGCCGCGAGAGGCCTTCATCGGGCGTCGCCGCGGAAGAGGTGGATCCCCCGGTCGTGCGGCAGGAGCCCGACCTGGTCGCCCACCTGTGCCGCCGCCGGCTCGGCGGCAACTTCGACGATCACCCCATCCGCCACCTGCACCGTGAAGAACGCCAGCGCCCCGGTGAAGCGCCGCGCGATGACCGGGCCGTGCAGGTCGCCGGGGCCCGGTTCGACCATCCGCCACGCCTCCGGCCGCGCCACCAGCACCACCGGCCCGGGGGGCTGCGGCGGGCGCGGCCCCGGGAGCGTCAGGCGCACCTTGCCGATCCGCACGAAGACCCGGTCGGCGCCGCTCTCCTCGAGCATCGCATCAAGCCGGCTCGACCGGCCCACGAAGCCGGCCACGAAGGGGCTCGCCGGCTCGGCGTAGAGCTGGTCGGGGGTGCCGACCTGCTCCAGCTGCCCGCCACGGAGCACCGCCACCCGGTCGCCGAGGTCGAAGGCATCCTCCTGGTCGTGCGTCACCAGGACGGTCGTGATGCCGACGCGGGAGATGACCCCGCGGAGCTCCCGGCGGGTGCGCTCCCGCAGGGTGGGGTCGAGGTTCGAGAGCGGCTCGTCGAGCAGCAGCACCCGCGGCTCCGGCGCCAGCGCCCGGGCCAGCGCCACCCGCTGCTGCTGGCCGCCGGAGAGCTGGTCCACCCGCCGGCGCGCGAGCCCGTCGAGGTCCACCAGCGCCAGCGCCGCGCCCACCTTGCGCTCCAGCTCGGCGCCGCGGATCCCGAGGGTCTCGAGCCCGAAGGCCACGTTGCGGCCGACGTCGAGGTGGGGAAAGAGCGCGTAGTGCTGGAAGACCATCCCGAACCGGCGCCGCTGCGGCGGCAGGCGGGTGACGTCGTCCCCGTCGACGACGATGCGCCCGGCGTCCGGCGCCTCGAAGCCGCCCAGGAGCCGCAGCGTGGTCGTCTTGCCGCTCCCGCTCGGCCCCAGGAGCGCCAGGATCCTGCCACGATCCAGGTCGAGGGACAGGCGGTCGACGGCGCGGACATCGCCGAAGGACTTCGTGAGTGATTCGAGGCTCAGGTAGGGCAAGGGGTCGTGGGTCGAGGGTCGAGGGTCACGGGTCGCGGGTCACGGGTCACGGGTCACGGATCGTGGCGTCCGGAGGGAGAAAGTATCGACTGACAGCGGAATCCGCGCACCCGAAGGTGATGTCGAACCCCACGCGGTTGGAATCGCACGGTGCGGCCCATGACTCACGACTCGTGACTCACGACTCACGACTCACGACCCACGACCCACGACCCGCGCCTCACGACCCCCGACCGGTCCCCCGCACGTGCTGGTCCCAGTAGGCCATCCACGACGCGCCGTCCTTGGCGAGCAGCGGCCAGTCCATCGGCGCCGCCTTCATCTCGCGGTACGTCTGGGCCACCCAGGGCGGGACCGAATCCGGGGGCAGGTCGAGCCGGGCGGGGAGCCGGAAGACCACCCGCGCGGTCAGGATCTGTGCTTCCTGGCTCCCGACGAAGTCGATGTACCGCCTGGCCGCGTTGGGATGCTTGGCGCCCCGCACCAGGCCGATGGCGTCCTCGATGACCGGGGTGCCGCTCCGCGGGAAAACATAGCCGAACGGCATCCCCTGGCCCTGCCAGATGAGCATGTCGGGAAGGTCCCAGATCGTCACCAGCCCCTCGCGGCGGGCCAGCTTCTCCT
>DASYXP010000048.1:0-4362 GCA_035934835.1 Gemmatimonadales bacterium
AACCAGACCGCCACGGTGGTACTGGCGCTCGGCTTCGGCGCCTTCCTCCTGTCGACGCTCTTCCTGGTGGAGCGGAGCCTCATCGCGCGGTTCACGGTGGACGCCGCGCCCGACCGGCCCAACCTCGTCTTCTTCGACATCCAGCCCGACCAGAAGGCGGGGATCGAGACGGTGATCCGCCGAGCGGGAGTGACGCCGACCGGATTCACGCCGATCGTGCCGATGCGGATCCTGTCGATCAAGGGGGTGCCGACGTCGAAGCTCCTGGCCGACACGATGCCCGACACTGCGACCGGCCGAGGCCGGCGCAACCGGCCGTCGGGGTGGGCCGTGCGGCGGGAGTTCCGGTCTACGTATCGCGATTCCATTGCCGGCTCCGAACGCGTCACCGACGGGCGCTGGTGGCACAGGGGCGACGGCGCCAGCTCCCCCGCCCCGATCAGCATCGAGGAGGGGCTCGCCCGCGAGCTCGGCGTCAGCGTGGGCGACACGATCGTCTGGGACGTGCAGGGGTTCGACGTGCCGACAAGGGTGGCCAACCTCCGGCACGTGGACTGGGCGCGGTTCGAGCCCAACTTCTTCGTCGTGTTCGCGGACGGCCCGATCGACCGGGCGCCGCAGACCATCGTGACCCTCACGCGGGTGGAGGATCCCGGTGCCCGCGCCGGGCTCCAGCGCCAGGTGGTCGAGGCGTACCCCAACGTGAGCGCCATCGACGCCTCGTTCCTCGAGCGCACCATCGGCGACCTGGTGCGGAAGGTGACGCTCGCCATCCGGTTCCTGGCGCTCTTCTCGCTGGCCGCGGGAGCGGCGGTGCTGATCGGCGCCGTCGCCGCGAGCCGCCGCCAGCGCCTGCGTGAAGGGGTGCTGCTCAAAACGCTGGGGGCCACCCGCCGGCAGGTGATCCGCATCGCGCTGGCGGAGTACGGCGCGCTCGGGCTCATCGCCGCCGCCTCGGCGATCGTGCTGTCGGTCGGCGCGGGGTGGGCGCTGATGCACTGGCGCTTCAATCTCCCCTTCACCGTCCCGATCCCCCAGCTTCTCTGCCTCGGCCTCGGACTCGGCGCCCTTTCGGCGATCGTGGGGCTGTGGACCGGCCGCGAGGTGTTCCGGGAGACGGCGCTGGAGGTGTTGCGGGGGGAGTGAGAAGGTGAGCGGTGAGAGGTGAGGGGTGAGAGGTGAGACGTGAGAGGTGAGACGTGAGAGGTAAGCGGGTCGCCGATAGCTAATGCCTGATAGCTGATAGCCGCCCCCGGATAGCGAACTCCTCCACCCCCCTTTACCTTTTCCCTCCGACCTCCTCAACAAGGGATCCTGCGAATGCTGGGCATCGACCTTTCGGGCAAGCGGGCGCTGGTGGCGGGTGTGGCGGACGACGGCGGGTTCGGGTTCGCCATCGCGAAGGCGCTTGTCGAGGCAGGCGCCACCGTCTGCGTCGGCACCTGGCCCCCGGCGATGAACATCTTCGAGAACCTGCTCGAGCGCGGGAAGATGGACGCCTCGATGACGCTGTCGTCGGGCAAGAAGATGGCGTTCGAGAAGATCTACCCCCTCGACGCCGCCTACGACCGGCTGGAGGACGCGCCGGCCGACATCCAGGAGAACAAGCGCTACCGCGAGCGGGGGGACTTCTCCGTGGCGGGGCTCGCGGCGTCGCTGGAAAGGGACTTCGGGAAGCCGGGTCTCGACATCCTCGTTCATTCGCTCGCCAACGGGCCCGAGGTCAAGAACGCGCTGCTCGACACCTCGCGTGCCGGCTACCTGGCCGCGGTGAGCGTGAGCGCGTACAGCAACATCTCCCTGATCCGCGCGCTGGCCCCGCTGATGCGCCCGGGGGGGAGCTGCCTGTCGCTGACGTATATGGCGGGGGAGCGGGTCATCCCCGGCTACGGCGGCGGGATGTCCTCCGCCAAGGCCGCGCTCGAGGCCGATACGCGGACCCTCGCCTACGAGGCGGGCCGCAAGTGGGGGATCCGCGTCAACACCATCTCCGCCGGCCCCTGGGCCTCGCGCGCGGCCAGTGCCATCGGCTTCATCGACACGATGATCAAGTACTCGCGCGCCAACTCGCCCATCCAGCGCGACCTCGACGCGTCCGACGTCGGCGCCACCGCGGCGTTCCTCCTCTCCCCGCTCGCCAAGGCGATCACCGGGACCACAGTGTACGTGGACAACGGGTATCACGCGATGGGGATGGCGGTGGAGGGGAGTGAGAAGTGAGAAGGAAGAAGGAGAAGGAGAAGGAGAAGGGAAGAGGGAAGCAAGGGGTGATCGGGGCCCAGGTCCTTCGCCTCGCTCGGGAAGGCTCCCATCCACATTGAGACGCTGATCCAGCGGCTGCAATTCGGCCGAAGGGTCTGTCAGAGTCCCGCCGAGAGTCCCTTTGCGGCCGATCGATCCTCGATCACTTCTCTCGGCTTGCCCCCTCCCACCTTACGTCTCTCTTCTCGTCCTTCCCCTTTCCTGCCTCCTGGCTCCCTCTTCCCTCTTCCCGCTTCCCTCATCCCTTCTCCTTTTCCTTCTCCTCCTCACTTCCCCGCGTCCCCGCCGCCCTCCCCACCGCCTCCGCCAGTGCGTCGAAGCTGAACGGCTTCTCGAGTACCGGTCGGTCGGTCCGGCCGATGAGCGCGGCCACGTCCGGCGAGGCCACGTCGCCGGTCATGATGACGATCCTGGCGTAGAGGTCGGGACGCAGCACCGCCAGTCGGTCGACGAGCTCGATCCCTGAAAGTCCGGGCATTTTGAGGTCGGTCAGCACCAGGTCGAACCCGCCGTGCGGCGCGGCCAGCGCCTGGGCCAGCGCATCCCCGCCGTCGCTCGCCTCCACGACGTCCCAGCCCTGGCGGATGAACCACCGCCGGAGCGCCAGCCGGATCGCGGACTCATCCTCGGCCAGCAGCACCTTCCCCGCCCCGCCCATCGCCGCCGCTGCCGGCTCCAGCTCCCCGGCGGCGGGTTCTGCCGGGCCGGCCGGCGGGAGCACCACGGTGAACCGCGCCCCCGATCCGGGGGGCAGGATGTTCTCGGCGCGGACGGTCCCGCCGTGGGCCTCGACGATACCCAGGGTCACGAAGAGGCCGAGCCCGGTCCCCTCGCCTTCGCGCTTGGTGGTGAAGAACGGCTCGAAGATCCGCGGCAACACCTCAGGTGCCAGCCCGGTGCCGGTGTCCTCCACCGTGAACGTGACCCCGGTCTCGGAGGCCGTGACCCGCACCGTCACTATGCCCTCAGGGCCAGCGGCCTGCACCGCGTTCTGGACCAGGTTCACCAGGATCTGCTCGACCCCTGCCCGGTCGGCCTCGAGGTCGGGGATGTCGGCGGCGACGGCGACGTCCACCCGCGCGCCGGCCACGCCGGTGGTGGCGCGCAGGCCAGCGAGCACGCCTTCGATGAGGGGTCGGATCGCGAGTCGTTCGCGCCGCACGTCCCGCCCGCGCACGGCGGCCAAGAGGTCGCGCACGATGGCCCGGGCGCGGTAGGCCTGCTGGTGGACGACGAGCAGCAGCTCCCGGTCCTCGTCGGCCAGGTGCGGCATCCCCGCCACCTCGTCGGTCAGGTGCAGGATCGCGGTGAGCGGATTGTTGAGTTCGTGCGCCACCCCCGACACCAGCCGCCCGACGGAGGAGAGCTTGGCCTCCTGCAGCAGTTCCGTCTGGGTGGAAATGAGCCGCTGATAGGCCGACCTCAACTCCTGCTCGTCGGTGCGCACCCGGGCGGCCATCCGGTCGAAGGCCGAGGCGAGGCCGGCGATCTCGTCGGTGCCAGGGTACCCCACCGTCGGGACGTCGATCCTCCCGGTGGACATGTCGGCCGCGGCAGCGCCGATCCGCGCCAACGGGCGCACCAGGCTCAAGGCGAATGCCCGGAGCACGAAATAGCCCACGATCATGGCGACGAGGAGCACGGCGAGCGCCAGCAGCGCCGTGTGCCTGAGGTCCTGGGCGTAGTCCTGGAACGGGGAGACCGCCACCAGCACCAGTCCGGGGGGCCGGGCGCCGGCGAGCTCCCGGGTGGCCACGACCTGGTCGATCCCCTGACGGCTCACGAACCACCCATCGGGGCCGGTCAGGATCCGGCCGACGTCGTCGATCCGGTCGTCCTCCAGCAGTGCGGGGGCTCCCGCGCCGGCCACGATCCTGCCGGTAGCGCGGTCGACGACGAACGCCGACGTGTGGGCGCCGATGGCGCCGAGCGCGTGCTGGAGCGCCGTGGCGTTCCCTGCGGTGGCGGCGAGGGCGTCCGCGAGCTGGCCGCCGCGGATGGCTTCGAGCCGGGCCTGCTCCCGGCTCAGGCCCAGGAGGAACACTGGCATCCCGAGGCCCAGCGCCACAGCGGCGCCGACGACCATCACGCGGGCGTAGA